>JBAUOX010000805.1:0-1547 GCA_049579985.1 Isosphaeraceae bacterium
CCGCCCGGCGCGGCGAAGACCGTCGCCACGCCGGCTTGCCGGCCGGATATCATGCCCTGACCCTTGTCGTTCTCGTGGCACAGGAACCTCGGCTCACACTCACCGATCGATTGATCGAAGGCGGAGACTATCATGGAGCAAGCCGTGGAACAGCTCAAGGAATTCCTTCGCCAGTGCATAAAGTACCGCTTCTGGATCTCGCTCAGCGTCGCGGCCCTGTTCGCGATCATCGCCTACTTCCTGGGATCCAGTCCCATCCAGGCCAAGGCCGACCAGCAAGCCAAGGTGATCACTCAGGCCGCCAATGACGTGAAGCAGTTCGCTGCGCCAGGCGTGCCCAACGACCAGTTCAAGCCGATCGTGGACGAGAAAACCGGGGTCTTGACCAAGGACGTCAACTCGGCCTGGAAACAGCTCTACAGCCGCCAGGCGCCCCTGCTCACCTGGCCCAAGACAGTCCAGCAGCGGTTCCGCCAGTGGGGACCGAGATGGCCTGAGAACGTCGCCGAGGGCGCCGTCGAGCTCGCCAAGGTTGACTACATCGAGGCCTATCCGGAATACGTTGATGAGGTCTACCGGGTCTTCCATCCCTTCGACTACGAAACCGGCGCCGGCATCGTCGCCGCGCCGCCCAAGGAGGCCCTCCTCCGGCCGCTCGTCTTCGATCCGACCAAGCTGCCGGAGCTCGGCGTGATCTGGGCGGGCCAGCAACGGCTCTGGATCCAGCGGACCGTGCTGGAAGTGGTAGCCCAGGTCAACAAGAAAGCCAAAGATTGGGACTCGGCCATCATCAAGCAGATCAATCTCATGGAAGTCGGCAACCCGGTCGCGCAGGACCAGCGGTCGATCGCCAAGGGTGAGCAACTCGAGGAATCGGAGGCCATCAAGGCCCCGGGCTCCGAGGCAGCCGAAGTGGCAGGCGCGGCCCCGGCCAGCGGCCCGGCCAATTCGGAAACGGAAGCTATGAGGAGGGGCGCAATGGGTCGAGCAGGAATGGGCGGCGCCGGCGCCGTGGCCGGCGCGACCGAAAGCATCTTCTTCGTCAAGCCCGCGAACGATAAGGGCCAGTACAAGATTCTCCCGATCATGATCTCGGTACTCGTCGACCAGGACCACATCCAGGACTTTCTCGTCGAGCTGGAAAACTCTCCCATGTCCATCCAGGTCATGGACTTCGAGCTTCAGCGCCCGGCTTCGCGCGTCGTCAAGCCCGAGAAGGGAACCATGGCGAGCTTGTCCGGCTACGGCGAGTCCATGATGGGCGGAATGATGCGAAGCCAGATGGGCCGAATGAGCCCGATGGCAGGCTATGGCGGCATGATGGCAAGCTACGGTTCGATGATGTCCCGAATGAGCCGGCAATACGGCATGATGGGCGGCATGGGCGGGGGTCCCGCGGCTCCAGCCCGCAAAGGCACCGACAAGCGATCCACCAACCGCGGCGCGGTGCGCAAAGAAGCAACCAAGGCCGTCGAGACGGCCAAGGGTCCCTCGCTCTTCGACCCCTATTTCGACATCGTCGAAGTCAAGGTCTACGGACAGGCCCG
>JBAUOX010000806.1:0-2402 GCA_049579985.1 Isosphaeraceae bacterium
CAGGCCTGCTGCGACTGCATGGCTTCCATGTGCGCCGCCGGCTGCGTCTGCTGCATGTGCATGAACAACATGCCCGTTTGCTGCAGTTGCTGATCTCTTATGAACAGGTGCAGAGCCGGAATCGCGCTCTCTGGCTCTTCACGCCGCTCGCTCGCAATCCTTGCGAGCGTAAGGAACCGGACGAACAGGGACTTGCGCGCCTGGCGAAGGGCGCAGAGGGTGGTCATTCAAACAACCTCCTTTGACAAGGACTTTCCGAGCTAGCCGCATAGTGATTGGTCGTAATACGAGGCTGTCGATTGACACCAGGCAGTCGCGTCACGAAAGAGATTCCCTGGTCTCGGAGACGCTTCGCAATTGCACCAATGTAACCGTCAGTCACCTTGTACTTAGTGGCAATAGCTGCGAACGACGCAGTCGTTTCGATGATGTCCCTCTCGATTGCTTCACGCCTTGACGAAGAAGGTCGTCCTTTTGGTCGTTCTGCGAAAGCGATTCCCTGCTCTTGGAGCTCAGCCGCAATTTCCCCTACGCGCGTGGAATTGGCATATCCGTGCTTGGTGGCAATAGCCGTGAATGACGCAGTCGTTTCGATGATGTCCCTCTCGACCGATTGACGCCTTGAGCTTGCGTCCTTCGCTTTCCTAAGAGGAATGTCCACTCCCTGCTTCTGCAACCAACGCGCGATGCTGCATACGTACTTCGCTGATACATTACATTGATATGCAATTATCTCGTACCTATCGTCAGTATCAGCTACCGCTTTCATGACCTCCAATTTGTGATCCTCGGGAAGCCTTCTTCCTTGTATACGAGGTGGAATGTGGAAGCCCTGTATCCTTAGACGAAACGCCATCTTACAGACGTTCGGCACCGATGTTCCATGAGCCGCAGCGATTAACGCGTACGACTCATTTGATCCCAGGATCGCCTCAGCAATTAGCTGAGCCCTATGTGGCTGGACGCACGATGGTTTTTCCTGCGGAACGCCTCTCGGCGGACCCGCTGGGTCATCGAAGTCAGGTTCAAGATGAGGAGGACCTTCGAGACTGGCCAATGGTTTCTTTGAAACCTTCCGTCCTCCTTGCTGAGGAAATCCTCTCGGCGGACCCGATGGGTCATCGAAGTCAGGCTCAAGAGCCTGAAGACTTTCGAGACTGGCTAATAGTTTCTTTGAAACAGTCAGTCGTCCTTTCGGTCGTCCCCCTGGTCGGACCGATGGCTTGTGTTTTGACTGTAGTTGCATATCATCATGGTCTGCTGCAATTTGAGGAAGACGCTCAATTTCAGCAAACAGTTCTGGCGATGGCCGGAACCATTCCCCTCGTGATCGATCATCAGCAAATCGTCCATGCAATTCACTCTCAAGATCCCTTCCGCCCTCGGTAATCCTCAACACCGCCAGTTCAGCAGGGGATGAGGTTTGAAGGCTGCACAATCGACCTTTGAAGTTGTGCGAAGAGCCGATCTTGATGAGCTTGCTTTCCGAGCACTGCACGAAGTAGACCGCCATCAGCTTTTCCCTCCCTCTTCCGCTTTCATGGCCAGCAAGACGGCCTGGCGGACAGCGGCGTTCTGTTGCCTGCGCCTTGCAGTCGTGATTTGCGGGCCAGCGCCCGAGGCTCAGATCGTCCAATCAGCGATGTAGGTGATAGCCAATTCTTTGTTCTCTTTGATAAGATCGGCGAAGCTCGTCTGATCGACGACGTCGGCAATCGCCTCGCGGACCCGGCCCCAGAAACCGAAGAACGGGCAATGGCCGGGATATTCGCATTCCTTGGGCCGGGAGACGCTCACGCAGTCCACCGGGGCAATCGGACCGTCGATGAAGCGAATGATCTCACCGACCTTCAGTCGGTCCGCCGGCCGCGCCAGGATATAGCCGCCCTCAGCGCCTCGGCGGCTGAGAACAAATCCGCCACCCCTCAACTGGCTGAGGATCGACTCGAGAAACTTGATGGGGATATGCTGGCGCTCGGCGATATCGTTGGCCTTCATCGGGGTCGCGGTACCGTGCTCGGCCAGCGCATAGATGGCACGCAGCCCATAATAACACTTGGCCGATACGGTCATTGAGCTCGCTCTGCCTGTTAAACCGGTGTGATCGTCGCGTCAGGTCCCGGCCCTGCATTCCCCCGTCCGCACGCATCGACCCTACTGACCATCGCTCAAATCGCAAGCCGCGTCAAGAGATTGGGAGATTGGGCGTTCGTGCAAGCCCGCGCACTGAGGCAAGACATTCGGCTGCATGAACCCGGCCCCGTTTCTTCCTCGCCCACGGCGGATTCACAGGTTGCAGAACCGAGGAGGCCAGGGGCTGGCATATACTGGCGATCACGATGAATTCCCTCGATACCGACTCCCAGCACGCCCCGGCTCGCCTGGGGCGATCTGCCGGTCGG
>JBAUOX010000807.1:0-15614 GCA_049579985.1 Isosphaeraceae bacterium
CTGCCCATCGATACGCCGCACACCTGGGACGAATTCGATTCGATTCGCTGGTATCTGGCCCATGGCCAGACCCTGGTTTATGTCGTCAAGCAGCAGTGGTACCTGCTGGTCAAGACCCGGTGCCAGTACCTGAGCTCCGACAATCGATGCCGGATCTACTTCAACCGCCCCAAGATCTGTCGAGAATACACGACCGGCGACTGTGAGTTCGACGACGAATGGTCGTTCACCAAGGCGTTCGAGACTCCCGAGCAGATCTGGGAATATGCCGAGGCCTTGCTACCTCCCCGCCGCAGGCGCGAGGCCGGGCCCGCCAACGGACTGCCAATCCTCGCCGGCGCCGGCCCGAATGGGATCGTCGGCGGTTGACGAGCGATCGGAAAGGTGGATGATAGAACTTGAGAGCGTGGCCTCTTGCGCTTGGCAGACCAGTCGGGCCACGAGTTAGGCTGCGGACCCGGGGACGGTCGACGATGGCCATACGATCGAATCATTACGAGGCGGCCTTCGAGGCATATATTCGCGCCCTGCGGGTTCCGTGCGTGGCGATCGACGAGGCCAGGCGAGCGATCTTCGGCGAGAACGGGGTGAAAAACCCTGATTTTCTGTTGTACCCTCGATTCTCGACCAACCTGGTGGTGGAGGTGAAGGGGAAACGCGGCAAGAATGCACGCGGCCGGCGCGATTGGGAGAACTGGGTCACAACCGACGATCTGGACGGCTTGGTGCGCTGGCAGTCGATGTTCGGCCCCGGTTTTCGGTCGATCCTGTCCTTCGTCTATGCCGAGACGCCGCAGGCGTTCCCCCTGCCCGGCAACGGCGGTGCTTTCGAGTTTCGCGGGCTGGAATACCGCTTCTGGGCGGTGGGCCTGGACGACTACATTGCCCACCTCCGGTCACGCGGACCCGCCTGGAAGGCGGTCGCCATGGCCCGCAAGGCGTTTCGCCGCCGAGTTCGCCCACTCCAGGAATGGCTGCCCATGACCGTTGATGCTCCTCGTAAACCCAAACCCGTCAAGGAACGTGAACGATGCAACGCAAACGATCGCCCCGGGTTTCCTGGCTTGCTCCCGGGCTCGTGGCACTGGGCTTGATCTTCTGCCCGGCAGTCAGAGCCCAGGACGAGGAGCCGGGAGGGGGCGAATCCAAGGGCCGGCCCCTGGACGGCTACATCGCCACCAGCCTGCTTTGCGGATTTGCCCTGTTCATCGTGGCCAAGACCGCGCGGCGCTGAAGTGTGATTGCAATCGCAATCGCGGAAGATCGCCCATCGGTCAGTTCACCGGCGGTGTCGAGTGAACTTCGGTTTCCACCCGGGAGAGCAGACGTGGCTGACGTCTGGGACGAGCTGCGCGTGACCGAGTTTCCCGTGGCCCGGCGCTGGGCTTACCTCGACCACGCCGCTGTGGCGCCCCTGCCCCGCAGGTCCGGCGCCGTTCTGCGGGCCTGGGCCCTTGAGCAGGAGGAGAACGGGGTTGTCAACTGGCCCGTCTGGGCAGATAAGCTCGAGGCCATCCGCGACCGCATCGCCAGCCTCTTGAGCGCCGACCGCGACGAGATCGCCTTCGTCAACTCCACGACCCAGGGCATTGGGCTGATCGCCGAGGGATTTCCCTGGCGGGATGGCGACAGCGTGGTGATTCCGGCGGAAGAATATCCCTCGAACATCTACCCCTGGATGAACCTGGCAAGCCGCGGCGTCTCGGTTCGCCTGGTACCCAGCCGGGCCGGGCGGATCTGGCCGATGGACCTGATCGAGGCGATGGATCAGACGACGCGGGTGCTGGCGATCAGCCATGTCGAGTTCGCTTCCGGCTTTCGCAACGACCTCGACCGGCTGGTCGAGATCTGCCGGGTTCGCGGAGCGGCTCTCTGCGTGGACGCGATTCAGGGCTTCGGTCCGCTCGCGATCGACGTCCGGAGGACGCCGATTGACTTTCTCGCGGCCGATGGGCACAAGTGGCTGCTGGGTCCGGAGGGGGCGGGTCTGCTCTACGTGCGCCGCGACTGGATTGATCGCTTGCGGGCAATCGGGGTCGGCTGGCACAGCGTCGTCGGTTCCTACAGTGCCCCGGAGATCGAGTTCCGGCTCAAGCCCAATGCCCAGCGCTGGGAAGGGGGTTCGTTCAACATGGCCGGTCTGCAAGCGCTGGGGGCGAGCCTGAGCCTACTCCAAGAGATCGGTGCGGAGGCGGTGTCGAAGCGGATCCTCGACCGGGCGGCGGCGGTGCGCGAGCTGTCGGCGCGTGCCGACTGGCGGGTGACCGGCTCGAAGCGTCCGGAGGATTGCTCCGGAATCGTCGCCATCGAGCACGACGACGTGCCTGCCCAACAAGCGGCCCACGCCCTGAGGCAACAGGGAATCGTGGTCTGCGCCCGCCGCGGCAAGCTGCGAATCAGCCCGCATATCTACAATGACGACGATGACCTTGAGCGTCTCCATGACGCGCTTGTCACCTGCCGCCGACACGTCTGAGCGAGACCGACAAAACCAGCGCCTCGAGCCGAGGTCCACCATGTCCCAGAGTTCGTCTGACGCATTTCGCACGGCCGTTTTCGCCGGCACCTTCGACCCGATCACGCTTGGGCATCTCGACGTGATCCGGCGCGGCCGGCTCCTGTTCCAGCATTTGATTGTGGGTATCGGCGTCAACCCCGGCAAGGCGTCGCTGTTCAGCATCGACGAGCGGATCGCGCTGGCCAGGCAGGTGGTTCGGCCTTATACCAACGTTTCGGTGGAGTGGTTCGAGGGGCTGACCGTGCAGTATGTGCGGCGGATCGGGGCGCGCGTCATCCTCCGCGGCCTGCGGACGCTGACGGACATGGAGTACGAGTTCGGCATGACCTTGACCAACCACCAGCTTGATCCTGAGATCGAAACGGTCTTCCTCATGGCCGACGGCGAGTACTCGCACATCTCCAGCTCGCTGATCAAGCAGGTCGCCCGCTTCGGCGGGGCCGACGCGCTGCACCGATTTGTGCCCGAGGAACTGATCGAGCCGATCATCAGCAAGCTCCACGACCACGATCCTCCCGATCTGAGTCGGTGGTGAGGTTGAGGCAGGGCAAGACCCGCATGGTGGTTGGCCGGAGGCGTCATCCCACCGGGCGATCACCCCAGTTCTTGGGGATGAACAGGTCGCGCGACCATTGCCGCAAGCCCAGTCCCCGGGAACGGACTGCATCGTGCAGGTACCTGAGGGCTTTCCAGGATCGGTCGAAGCTCGAGTAGCTGAGCCACCCGGCGAACCCGTCGTCGCCGGAGTGCGTCCGGGACGTGATGACCCGGGTCGAGACGACCATGTGGTCGAAGATCTCGTTCAAGGCCGGGACGATGCGCGTGGCTTCCTTGGTTGCGACCTGACCCTGATCGGGCCAGCTCAGGTTCAGACTGCAACTGAGGAAACGCTCCTCGTCGGACTGTTTCTGAGTCAGCCAGAGGTAGGCGGCGTCATCCCAGAGATAGCGGACGCAGAGGTGCTCGACGCCAACCATCCGCTCGAGAGGGACGTTCTGATCGTGAAGGCCGCCGCGGACGGTCTCGGCGCTTGGCTCGTGATGCCGAGCTGTGGCCGGTGCAGAGTCCCGCTGACCGCGGACGGGCTCGGCCCGGGTCGCCCGCAGCACGCGGGCCGTGCTAAGCAGCTCATAGGACTGGACCAGCACACGGAATGCCCATTCCTCGCCGCCGGCGTCGGGATGGAAGGTCTTGCACTTCCGGTGATAAGCGTCGCGGATCTGCTCCAGCGTCGCATCCGCCGGGACGCCAAGGACCGCCTGCGGGTCGATGTCAAAGGTGAAGGAAGACAAGGAGGGCGCCCTCTCGCGTCGTGTTTCTCAGAAGCGCGCTTTGCACTCTACCATGGGACGCCGCAGGTCGATCGTCAATTCCCAAGGGCAATCCGTCTGCCGGTCCCGGCGAGGGCCCGGGCCGGGTCA
Organism: Isosphaeraceae bacterium; assembly: GCA_049579985.1. Lineage (GTDB taxonomy): Bacteria > Planctomycetota > Planctomycetia > Isosphaerales > Isosphaeraceae > Aquisphaera. The sequence goes on from JBAUOX010000807.1 coordinate 3,940, forward strand.
AGATTCCCCCGTGGCCATTCGACCGTTGGCCAGGCGGCTGCGCAGATACGAGGCGCGGGCGACGTTGCGCTCCTCGACCCCGAGTTCCGAGCCGCGCAATTTTTGGAGGAAGGCCGGCTGGGTCTGGATGAAGAGCTCGTTGACCGTGGCGATCGACAGATCATCGATCAGGCCGAGATTGATGCCCATGCGCACGCTCGAGAGCAAAAGCATGGTTTCCTCGCTCGAGATCGTCTGCGCTGTCTTGAGCACGCCATAGGCCCGGCTCACCTGGTCGTGAAGGTGCTGGCGTCGTTCGGTGACCAGCGTCTGTCGGGCCTGCCGCTCGTACTGGAGCACCTGCGGAACCACGTCGATGAGAATCCTGATCAACTCCTGCTCGCTCTTGCCCAAGGTCTGCTGGTTAGAGATCTGGTAGAAGTCGCCGAAGGCCTGGCTTCCTTCGCCGTAGAGGCCGCGAACCGCCAGGTTGATCTTCTGGAGAGCGCGGAAGACCTTGTCAATCTGCTTGGTCTGGACAAGGCCGGGAAGATGGAGCATCACCCCGACGCGAATGCCGGTGCCCACGTTGGTGGGGCAGGCGGTCAGGTATCCCAGCGATGGGTTGTAGGCGAACGCCAGGTTCTCCTCGAGCTGGTCGTCCAGCGAGTTGATCTCGTCCCAGACCTCATGCAACCGGAAGCCGGAGAGCATGTACTGGATCCGCAAATGGTCTTCCTCATTGACCATGATCGCGACGTTTTCCTGGGAGCTGATGGCAACGCCCCGGGGCCCCTCGCTGCCGGAAAGCTCGCGCGAGATGATCTGCCGCTCCACCAGGAACTGGCGGTCCAGCGACGAGAGGGAATTGACGTCGAAGTACAGCAATTCGAGCTTGGCGGCGGAGATGGCCGACCTGAAATGCGACTCGATCTCCGTTTTCTCCGTCCGGCTGCCGCGATTTGTGAACGGAAAGTCGGCCAGGTTGCGAGCCAGCCGGATCCGGGAACACATCACGATATCGCTTTCCGGTCCCGTACCGCGCAACCATTCACCGGATGTTCTCGTCAGGTCGTCCAGAGTCATGCGTGAATATCCTTGAGGCGAAGCTGGTCCCGCAGCCGCGCTGCCTCTTCGTAGTTCTCGCGGGCAATGGCTTCGCGGAGCTGGGACCTCAGGCGGAGCCGCTGTATCGCACCCGGGCGCTTCCGGGCGCCTTTGCCCACATGCCGGGTGGCTCCGTGCACCCGCTGGAGCAAGGGAAGCAACCCGCGTCCAAAGACCCGGTAATCCTGCGGGCAGCCGAGCCGGCCCTGGGCCCGAAATTCCATGAATTTTATCCCGCAATCGGGACAGGCGAGCTCCGCGAGCTCACCGACCAGCTCGCCGACGTTGGCGACGATGAGGCTCTGGACGACAGCGTCGAGGGCCAGGTTCGGCGGCGACTCCGGCAAGGCCAGGCCCGCTTTCTTCGCGCAGGCCATGCAAAGATGCAATTCCTGCCGCTTGCCGCCCTTCCGTTCCGTCAGGTGAACTGACGCCTCATTCTTGCATCGTTGGCAGATCATGGACGCTCGACCTTGGCGAAGGGAACCCTGGAAATGTGGCGGGGGAACTGATCCCGGCATCACCGAACTTGATCCTGCTCGATCACTCTGATCTTGTCCCGCAGCCGGGCGGCCGTCTCGTAGTCCTCGGCGGCCACTGCGCGCTTCAGCTCGTTGCGAAGCTGGATCAGGGTCGTCTGCTGCTGCGTGTTCCGCGGCGCCCGTTTGGGTACCTTGCCGGAATGACGGGTCTCACCGTGGATACTTTCCAGCAAGGGCATGAGCTCGTCGCGAAAGACCTCGTAATCATAGGGGCAGCCCAGCCTCCCCGAGTTGCGAAACTCGAGAAATGTGATCTGGCAGACCGGGCAGACCTGCTTGTCCGCGGCCGACGGCTCGCGCAGACTGCCGGGCGGATTGACGATCAACTTCTTGGCCATGTCGCCGATCGAGGGAGTCTCCAGCGACTCTTCGGGCGGGGCCAGATGCTGCCGGGCGTGCTCGTCGCAGAAGTGGTATTCCCGATGCTTGCCTTTCTCGATGATATCGGTAATGTGAAATGTCGCAGGTTTCGCACATTTTTGGCATTTCATAGATAAGCTCCGCCAGCCCGCGTGCGAACCTGGCGACAGAACGTGTTCCGTCCGGTTCCCTGATCCGACCGCATCGAATGCCAAGCGCCGATCGATCGCCATCGGCAGAGAAGCAAGACATTGACTCAATTGTAATTACCCCCTCCGGAGTGTCAAGAAACGCGACACGCCGCCAGGCGTTCTTCCGTGCCTTCGTCCCTGCCGGAAGCTCCCCGAGCTCCCCTCTGGGATGCGGCCGGGTTGCCGTGGCGGAAGAGTGCTGGTAATGTCCTTTCAATCGCGATTTCGTGGCCCGACCGGCGAGACCAAGCACCGATGACCCGCCACCGCCCCACGTTCGAGGAGTTCGCCCGATGGGCCGGAAGGGCTCCCTGCGTCCCAGTTTACCGCCAGTTGACCGGTGATGGACTGACACCCGTCTCGGCCTTCGGCCGGATCGAGCGAAGTGCGCCGTCCTTCCTGTTCGAGAGCGTCATCGGCGGCGAGAAGGTCGGGCGGTTCAGCTTCCTGGGGACCGAGCCCTTCCTCCGGTTCGAGGCCAGGGGCAATGAGGTCGTCGTGACCGTGCCCGGAGACCCTGGGGCGGACCGCGTTTTCGCTTCGGCCGATCCGTTCGTCGACCTTCAGCGGCTCGTCGACCTCCATCGCGCGGTTCACCTCCCCGGGCTTCCCCGGTTCGCCGGCGGAGCCGTGGGTTACGCGGCCTACGATGCCGTCCGCTACACCGAGCACTTGCCCGACATGCCGCGCGACGATCGGGGTTTGCCCGACCTCTCGTTCTCGTTCTTCGACCGCATGGTGCTGTTCGATCATATTCGCAAGGTCATCCTGGTTGTGGCCCAGGCGCATCTCGGGCCCGGCATCGACCCCCGCGAGGCTTACGCCTCGGCCTGTGCCCGGGTCGACGATCTCGTCGGGCGACTCGCCGCCCCCGGACCCGAGCTGACGCTCAACGACCTGGATACCGAGGGCCCGACCGGTCCCTCGCCGCCCTCCAACTTCTCCCGGGATGCTTACGAGCAGGTCGTCCGGCACTGCCAGGAATACATCAAGGCCGGCGACATCTTCCAGGTCGTGCCCAGTCAGCGGTTCCAGCTCCAGACCAGCGCCAGGCCGTTCAACATCTACCGGGTGCTCCGGGTGCTCAATCCCAGCCCGTTCCTGTTCTACCTGACCTTCAACGATTTTTGCCTGATCGGCAGCTCGCCGGAGATCCTGGTTCGGGTCGAGGAGGGTACAGTCACCATCCGGCCCCTGGCGGGCACCAGGCGGCGGGGCCGGGACGAAGCCGAGGACCGTTCCCTGGCGGCCGAGCTGCTGGCCGATCCCAAGGAAAGGGCTGAACACATCATGCTCGTGGACCTGGGCCGCAACGACGTCGGCCAGGTCGCCGAGTACAACAGCGTGCAGCTCTCCGATCTGATGAAGGTCGAGCGCTACTCGCACGTCATGCACATCACGTCGAATGTGACCGGACAGCTTCGCAAAGGCAAAACCGCCTTCGACGCCCTGCGCGCCGGCCTGCCTGCCGGTACCGTCTCAGGCGCCCCCAAGGTGCGTGCCATGCAGATCATCGACGAGGTGGAACCGACCAAGCGCGGGCCTTACGCCGGGGCCGTCGGCTACATCGACTTCACAGGCAACATGGACACCTGCATCGCCCTGCGAACACTGGTCATCCAGGGCCACACCGCCTACATTCAGGCCGGCGGCGGCATCGTGTACGACAGTGTCCCGGGCGACGAGTACGAGGAAACCGTGAACAAGGCGCGCGTGCTCATGAAGGCCATAGAGATTGCCGAGACCCAGCTCTGAGCCGCTCCGGTAAGGCCCGAGCACGGCACCGGTTTCCGATGCGTCAGACTACCCGATCCGGGGCTCGAGCCAGCGGGCGAGGTCGTCGAAGACCTGGTGCCGGCCCAGCTCGTTGAGAGGTTCGTGGAGCATCTTGGGATAGAGCAGGAAGGTCTTGTCGTCTGATCCCAGCCGGTCATAGAACTCCCGGCTCGACGCCGGACTGATCACCGGATCCTGACCGCCGATGAGCATCAGGACCGGAGCCTTGATCTCCCCGGCCCGGGCCAGCAGCATCTCGCCCCCCTCGACCATGCCGAAGAAGAGCGGGGCGCTGATCCGGTTGTGCCGCAAGCTGTCCGAGCGGTACATCTGCTGCATGACCGGATCACGGGTCATCCAGGCGGAGGGAGCGTCGGTCCGCAACGTGATCCAGGGCGCCAGCGACAGCAGCACCTTGCCGATCTTCAGCTTACGCGGCGGCACCGGCATCGCGATCCGGATCGATGGATTCGAGGCGATGACCCCCGCGACCCCATCCGCCCCCTCGAGCGCCAGCCGCAGCGCGACCTGGCCGCCGTTGGAATGGCCGAGCAGGAAGAGCGGCACGTCCGGCCGCCGACTCATCGCCCAGGCGATTGCGGCCCGCAGGTCCTCAACCAGGTCCTCGTAACGCCGGACCACTCCCCGCCGCCCAGAGCTGCGCCCGTGACCCCGAAAATCGATCGCCAGAAAATCGATCTCGAGCGCCGGGCCGATCGCCTCGGCGAGGTGCGCGTAGGCGCCTCCGTGCTCACCCAGACCGTGGGCAACCACCACCATCCCTCGTGGCCTGGGCACAGCCCACCACCGGGCTTTCAAGCTGACGCCATCGCGCGATGGCACCGTGAGCTCGCTGGCGTCGCAGGGCGTCGTCGGCATTGCTTACCTCGCGCCTCACACCTTGGCTTTCTGTCGCTTTCGCACATTCTTCCCCGAACAAATCTACCAGAGATGATCGCTTTCGGGGGAGATCAATTTCCGGCAGCCGGCGTCCGCGGACGGACCCAGCAACCATTCGTGGACAATTCGATGTGTCGTCGGTGTCGATCGCGTGGACAATTCGATGTGTCATCGGTGTCGATCGCGAGCCGCAGTCCGTCCTTGTTGTAACGCCATAAATAGCAATCTGATGGGATGGGTGCGAACTTTCCGATGACGCGCAGCCGCCACCGGCTGCTTTCTTGACGACCATCGGGAAACTGGTTGAATTACAGGGAACCGGTGTTTCCTCAGGGAGTGATGGGCACGGTGAACGAAGCACCTTCACGGCGCGGTTTTCGGCCGCTAACGCCAAGGAGAATTCCGTGATTCCCATACCTCCGTCTGCGCCGGTGAATCAGCCCGAGACGGCGGAGAAGTGTCGGATCCTGATCGTGGACGACAACAAGGACCTTGCAACCAGCCTGGCCCGGCTGTTGGATTTGCTGGGCCATGAGGTTGAGGTTGTCTTCGACGGCCGCAAGGGAATCGAGGCCGCCCGGACTTATCGACCCCGCGTCCTCTTGCTGGACATAGGCCTGCCCATCGTGGACGGTTATCAGGTTGCCCGAACCTTGCGTCAGGAAGGTTTTCATGACATCCTCATCATTGCCCTTTCGGGCTACGGACAGGAAGAGGATCGGCGACGATCGCAGGAGGCCGGCATGAATTACCACGTGACCAAGCCGGTCGACGTCAAGACCATCGCCGAACTGATTGCCCGGTCGAAGTGAACGATCACGCTCCATCCGCGCGTGGACTTCTGAGTCGATCACGATTGCGGAGCACTCGAAATCCATCTCCCGCTCGTCCGTGGCGTCCGGCTCGAGCAGGCGGGGAATCCGACGCTCCTCCGTTCCTTCGAGAGGGGGCGGCTTGTAACTGCCCCCCCCGCGTGATGTTGGTCAGTCCGGGCCGATTGCCGCGATGGCCTTGCGGGCCTCAGCCAGGCAAACCTTGATGTCTTCGAGCGGGTTTCCCGGCTTGTCCTCATACTCGATCGCCAGGCAGTGGCCATGCCCGTCGGCGGCGAGGGCCTTGAGCAGATCGACGGTGCGCAGATCTCCCTGGCCAAGGAGCGTGAAGGTCTCGGCGTTCTTGACGTCCTTCAGATAAACCGCGTAGACCCGCTTGCCGAAAACCTCCACAGCCCGCACCGGGTCTTCCTTGGAGCGCAAGAAGCGCCCCGTGTCGATGCAGCAGCCGATCTTGGGACTGTGGTCCTTGATTGACTTGGCAACCGTGTCCATGAGCGCGTACTTGTGCCCCGGACCGTGGTTGTGGGTACCGATGGGGATGCCGTACTCTTCGACCAGGAGACAGCGGTCTCGATCGCAGGAGACAGCGGTCTCGATCGGGCTACTGAAGGTCCCATCTCGGTGCTTGAGCCTTCCGCCCGACATCTGGTATGATACTCTTGGCTTTCAAGGTGGTGGGAACCTCCCGGGGTTAGCATCGAAACTAAACTCGATGAGTGATACAGGAGCGAATCATGCCGCCTCAGAAGGAGGTCTTGGGGACCTTGGTACCGGTTGGCGGCGGCGATCCGATCCCGCTCGTGAAAACCGAGATCACGGTGGGCCGGAGGGCTGGCTGCGACATCCGGCTCGATTTCGAGAACGTTTCGGGGAAGCACTGCTCGTTCCGGTTGATCAACGGGGTCTGGCATGTGCGTGACCTGGGATCGACCAACGGCACCTCGGTCAACGGCTCGCGGCTGAGCAGCCAGCACGCCATCATGCCCGAGGATGAGGTGGGAATCGCCGATCATCTGTTCACTATTGATTACGTGCCAAGCGGCCCTGAGGCATTCATCGCCACCCACAAGGTGCTTGATGACGAGGTTCAGGAAGAGCGGAAGCGGCACTCGCTGATGGAACTCGCGGGTCTCGACACCGACGAAGACAAGCCCAATCGGGCGGCCCGGCCCAAGACGGCGCCCGCCCTGATCGAGCGGCTCTCGGCCGAACAGGCCGAGTTCGACGACACGGTCCCCGACCACTTCAAGGCCGGACCAAAACCCCGGCCCAAGAAGAAAGACGACGACGATTTCCTCAAGCTGATCGAAGAGGAAGTCAAGAAGCCGAGCTGACCGGAGTGCGACTGCCTGCCGGACGCGTCCGCGGGGGTGATCACCTCACCGCGGCTGCTGGCTTGTTGCGCGCCGCGATCGCAGGAGGGCCTGGTAAGTCGGCTTATTAGCATTTCTTGCCATTCGATCCGAGAAGAATATCGCACATTTCTCGGTCAATTTGCCCAAAAAAAAAGGTCGAACTGCGCGCGGTTGTCGCTTATCCTGCATATCAGGCAACGAAGGTCATCCGTCCTTTGACCGCCGGGACCATCCGCCCGGCTCATGGTAGCCGAGACGTCCCGGAGGCGCGGAATTGATCTCCTGCCTGCTGTGGGGTTTGACGCAATGAGGACGCTGAGCAAGACGATCGTCGCACTGGGATTGGTAGCCTTGACGGCAGGTCCTGCCCTGGCACAGCAGGGCCGCGGCGGTGGAGGCGGGCGCGGCTTTGGCGGCGGTGGCGGCAATATCGGCATGCTGCTCTCCAACGCGAGCGTCCAGCAAGAGTTGAAGCTCGACGCCACACAGATCGAAAAGGCCAAGGAAGTGGCCGAGAAGGCCCGCGAGAAGTTCACGGCCAGCCGCGAATCGTTGCAGGGCCTCGAAGGCGATGCACGCGTCAAGAAGATGCAAGAGCTGAACAAGGAATCGAATGAGGAAGCCAACAAGGCCGTCGGGGCGTTCCTGAGCAAGGATCAGATCCACCGGCTCCATCAGATCCACCACCAGGTTCAGGGCGCGCAGGCTTTCACGGACGAGCACGTCCAGAACAAGCTCAAGCTGACCGATGCCCAGAAGTCAGAGATTGCGGCGATCAACACCGAGGCAAGAGAGAAGAGGCAGGCGATTTTCCACGACTCCCAGGGCGACCGTGAGGCCGCCATGGCGAAGAGCAACGAGCTTGGCAAGGAGACCCTCGCCAAGGTCGAAGCCAAGCTAACCGACGAGCAGAAGACCGCCTACAAGGAAATGCTCGGCGCACCCTTCGAGATCAAGCACGAGCACCGTCCCGGCGGCGGCGCACGCTGAAAACGATCGCCTTGTGAAATTAGATTGACCATGGGGAGAGGTCTGCGGCCCCCCCCCAACGCTCAACCTCTCCAATGGACACGGGCAGACCGGATCAGCCGGTTTGCCCTGTGTCCTTTTTTTCTTGCCGGCGGCGAGGCTTATTCCACCGTCACGCTCTTGGCCAGGTTACGTGGCTTGTCGATGTCGCAGCCGCGGCGGCGGGCGACATGGTAGGCCAGGAGCTGGAGGGGCACGACGGCCAGGAGCGGCTGGATGACCTCGGGCGCCTCGGGGATCGGCAGGAAGACGTCTGACAGCTCGGCAAGCGCCTGATCGCCCTCGGTCCCGATGCTGATGATCAGGCCATGCCGCGCCTTCACTTCCTCGACGTTGCTCAGAGTCTTGGCGTGCAGCGCGCCGCGTGGGGCCACGAAGATGCAGGGCGTTTCTCGATCCACCAGCGCGATCGGCCCGTGCTTCATCTCGGCCGTGGGATAGCCCTCGGCGTGAATGTAACTGATCTCCTTGAGCTTCAAGGCGCCCTCGAGCGCGACGGGGAAATGGATGTCGCGGCCCAGGAACAGGGCGCTGCGGGCCGCGGCGATCCGCTCGGCGGCCCTGTCGATGGCGGACTCGGTCTTGAGCACTTCGCTCAGCAGGTTGGGTACCGATTCGATCGCCTCCAGGACGGCCAGGCCATCCGGGAACGAGAGGTGACGCAGCCTGCCCAGGTGCAACGCCAGCATCGTGAGGATGACCACTTGGGCCGAGAAGGCTTTGGTGCTCGCGACCCCGACCTCGGGCCCGGCGTGGAGGTAGATTCCGCCATCGGCCTCGCGGGCGATGGTGCTGCCGACGGTATTGACAATAGCCAGGGTGGGGTGACCTCTGCGCCTGGCCTCGCGCAACGCTCCCAGCGTATCGGCCGTTTCGCCCGACTGGCTGAGCACGAAGACAAGCGTGCGATCGTCGAGCGGAGCGTCGCGATAGCGGAACTCGCTGGCGTACTCGACCTCGACGGGAAGGTGCGCCATCCGCTCGATCAGGTATTCTCCGACCATCGCCGCGTGCCAGCTCGTGCCGCAAGCGGCAAAGACGATCCGGTGGATGCGGCGGAGCCGGCCGGCGGTCATGTTCAGCCCGCCGAACTGGGCCGTCGCCTCGGGACGGCGCAGCCGGCCCCGGCACGCGTCGATCACCGTGTCGGGCTGTTCGCGGATCTCCTTGAGCATGTAATGGGCATGGCCTCCGAGCTCGACCGCGTCGGGCTTCCAGTCGATCCGGTCGATCCTCGGCGTGATCGAACCGTGCTCGCGGTGGCGGATCTCGAAATCGCGGGACGTGAGCCGGACGACCTCTCCGTCTTGCAGGTAGGCCACACGGGCCGTGTGGGGAACGATCGCCACCGCGTCGCTGGCCAGCAAGTGCTCGTCGTCCCCCACGCCGACCACCAGGGGGCTGCCCAACCGCGCGCCGATGACCTCGCCCGGACGCGCCAGGCAGATCACGCCCAGGCCGTACGTTCCCTCGAGCCGGGGCAAGACCTTCTGCACGGCCTCGAATGGCTCGCTGGTTCGTTCCAGCTCGCGGGCGATCAGGTGCGCGATGACCTCGGTATCGGTCTGGCTCTTGAAGACGAAACCCTCCGCGGCGAGTTCCCGCCGCAGCACCGCATGGTTTTCGATCACCCCATTGTGCACGACCGCGACGGTGTGCCGATTGCCGCGGCCGCCCAGGTGGGGGTGGGCATTGGCATCGGTGGCCGCTCCGTGCGTGGCCCAGCGCGTATGGCTGATTCCGCATTGACCTGCCAAGGGTTGCTGCTCGAGCATCTCTTCCAGGACACGCACCCGGCCGGCGCGCTTCCGCACCTCGAGCAGCCCATCCTCGATCGCGGCTAGCCCCGCGCTATCGTAGCCGCGATACTCCAGCCGGCGCAGCCCCGCGACCAGAATCGGACTGGCCTCATGCATCCCCGTGTAACCGACGATTCCGCACATCGTCTCGAATCCCCCCTGCATCTGTCCCCTGGAACCCGCTCGCCGGGAATACCGCACACCCTCGATACTAGAACGTTGTCTATCGGGGGGTTGTGAACTTCATTACCAGTTTTCGATGAAAACCGTCAACGGGTGACCCTTTTTCAGGCCGGCATAGGCGTTTGGCCGGATCGCTGGCCGGGCCCCAAGTCGAACTCGGGTTGGGTTTTAAATCCATGCTCGGATGGCGTTCCAATCTCCTGGTTCGTCGGGGTCCGCGGTCGATGCTGCGCGCCGAGCCGATTACACCACCCTCCACCCGGCAAGTGATGACGCCTTTTCCCTCCTCCAAGCGATTGCCTCTGGAGTGCGCGGTGACACCGACTCGCCCGCTGCCCCGGAAAGAAGGACTGAGAGTGATTAGCCTCCCTCGGCTCGTCGGCGCGGGACGAGGACTCGCCGCGCCCAGGCCCGGCAGTTTTCGTGGAAGGCGGCGTCGTCGGTCTCGGGGTCGTCGAGTCGCTCCAGGACCTCGGCCGGGATCAGCACTGGGAACGCCCGGCTTCGGGGCTGCGGCCGGTAGGTGCCCTTTTGCTTGCCTCTGACCACCAAGTGGTAGAACGTCAGCCGGTGCCGGGGTATGTCGAGCACCCACATCTCGGGGATTTTCAGGAACGCCCCGCCCCGCAAGGCCTTCTTCTCCGAGTGGGAGACCACGACTTCGATGGCAAGGTCGGGGGGTTGTTGCTTCTTCGCCGTCCCTTGGCTCTGAATGTAATACGCCTTGTCGGCCTCATACGCGGTGTCGCCGGCTCCGAACGGCAACCTCCAGGTGGTGGAGGCCAAGCCTGTGTACCTGATGCCAAGTTCGAGGCAGACGGCCAAGATCAAGAGATCCAGCCGAGAGCCCATCGTCTCATGGGATTCCCCGGGTGACACGAGCGTGACACTCCCTTCGAAACACTTGAGTCTGGGCCCGCCTTCCGCCCTCGAATCGAGGAACTCGAGGAGCGTCCCGGGGTTGATCTCGAATGAGATGACCGTGTCGGGGGCGATCGTCTGAGAAAGTGTCGAGGCCATTCCGGCACTCCACGTGGTTTGAGGTGTCGAACCCCGGATCAACTCCGGAGGTTCGGGGTCTTCCTGGCAGAGCCGCACCATCCGGCAATTGTACCGATTCGTCTGCCAGCCGTCCGGTCAGACTTCGCGGGGTCAGCGACAGGCTTCGCGGGGCAGGAACGCCGTCAAAGTGCCGTTGACAGGGTGGCTGGACTCGTCAATACTCTGGCCCGGACAGCCGGGGGCAGGCCAGAGATCGAACCGTTGGCCACAACTGCCGTGTTCTGCCCGAACGCGATGGCGACGTTTCAATCTATCGGATGCTCTTCGGGAAGGTCTGCCGTTCGACCAAACGCAACGCAACGTGAAAGACGTGCCCGCAAGGACGGGGGCTTGGGCTTGCTCTCCCGCCCGTCACTTCTTGCCGGCTGCACGGATTGATTCTCCTCTGTCTTCCACGATCCGGGACGCTCCAGGCGCGTCTCGAGTCGGACCACCAAGGATGGATCCTGCCATGCGAATCCTCGTCACCGGAGGAGCCGGTTACGTCGGCTCAACGCTCGTCCCGATGCTCCTCGAACAGGGGCATCGCGTCCGGGTTCTCGATAGCCTCAAGTTC
>JBAUOX010000808.1:0-4636 GCA_049579985.1 Isosphaeraceae bacterium
CGAGAGGATCTCCACCCGCTTGATCGAGTCGATCCCCAGGTCGTCGTCGAGCTGCATGTCCAGCTCGAGCATCTCCACCGGGTATCCCGTCTTCTCCGCCACGATTTGCAACAGAACCTCGGCCACGACCACGGCTGGGGCCGAGGTTGAACAGGCGGCCGCCGGACGATGAAGGTCGCCGTTGCGGCCGGCCGGAACCGTGGCGCCGGTCCGCGGCAACGCGGCTTCCTGACCCGTCGGCTGCTGACCGAGAAAGTCGGCGATCTGGCGCAGGGTCCGCAGCGCGCCCAGATGCTCGGGCTTGACCGCCGGGGCCTCCGGCAGCCGGTCTTGCAGCGCCGAGAGGATCTCCACTCGCTTGATCGAGTCGATCCCCAGGTCGTCGTCGAGCTGCATGTCCAGCTCGAGCATCTCCACCGGGTATCCCGTCTTCTCCGCCACGACTTGCAGCAAGACCTCGGCCACGGCTGGGGCCGGGGTTGCCGGGGCAGGAACCGGAAAGGAGGCCGAACCGTTGACCGCTTCGGGCGGGAGATCGTCAGAAATGAGTGCCCGCGGAGGTGCGGAAACCGGAGCGATCCGGCTGGGCGTCACGGCCGGCGGCAGGGGTTCTTGCGGGCTGCCCTCCTGGCGGCCGCCTCGCTCGAGGACTGCCGATGTAAGCCGTTGCTGGTGCTCCAGCAGCGACTGGAACGTGTGCTGCGTCGCGGCCTGCCCCTCGAGAAACCGGCGGTGGAGCTGCGCGGTCTGCTCTGCCAGCCGCTGCAAGGCAGCCAGGTTCTCCTGGGTCTGGCGGATCGCCTGGGCCAGGCCGGCATGGTTCGACGGTGGAACCAACGGAATGGCCGCGCCGGGCGCCTCGGGCGCCGGGTCCGGGACCTCGGGCCGCGAGCCAGAAGCCAGGGAGGATGCCCGGCCGTTGCCGCCGGAGTGATGGTCATGCTCGGGAGGGTTCATGGTCCGCTCGAGGAAATCGTTTACACCGTGGTCGCGGACACGAGCTGGCGCCGGGTGGGCGCCGCAGACCTTGACCGTCAGGTGCTTGCGAGTGGAGGCAGCCACGGACGCGGGCACCTGGCAGCCGTCATCCCACCGCTCCAAATCGACAGGATAGCCGAGGGCCGAGAGGTTCGCGAGGGCCAGGGCCAGGCCGGCCAGGTTGCCGCCATCACCTTCGCTCGGGGACGCATCGACCGCGATCGCTTGATGTTCGCGGCCGTCGAGGATCGATCGTACCAGTCCCGTCAACCCGGCGCCTGGGCCGACTTCGAGGAAGGTTCGGGCCTCCAACCGGTACATCGCCTCGACCTGGGCAACGAACTCGACCGGCTGGGAAAGCTGACCCGCCAGCAATTCCCTGGCGCTCTCGGCGTCGTCGGGATAAAGCGATCCCGTGGTATTGGCAAGGACCGGCATTGTGCCGGGCTTCAGATCCACCGCGGCCAGGCTTTCCCGGAACCCCGCCTGTGCGCGGGCCACGAACCGGCTGTGGAAAGCCGCCGACACCGCAAGCGCGCTCGAATTGATGCGCTCGCCGCCGAATAGCCCGGCGGCCCGCTCGATCTCGGCGACCGGTCCGGAGAGCACGTACTGCCTCGGCGCGTTCTTGTTGGCGATCACGACGTCCAGCCCGTGCTGGTGGATCAAACTTGCCACCTGATCGATCGGCGCGAACACCGCGAGCATGGCTCCCGGGTCGCCGCCGCTCGCGCAGTCGGCCATCAGGGCCCCGCGCCGCAGCGAGAGCATCGCCAGCGTCTGAGCGTCGATCCGTCCGGCCGCGCACAGCGCGGTCAGCTCGCCGAAGCTGTGCCCGCCCACCAGGGCGGGACGGACGCCGATATCCTCCAGTATGTGCAACAGCCCGAGCGAGACGGCGCCGATCGCGGGCTGCGCGAACCGGGTGTCGCGCAGGGTCTCGTGCTGGCGTCGACGGTCGTCCTCGCGAAAGCACGACGGGGGATAGATCCGGTCGCTCAGCCTGCCGTCGCCGGGACCCGCGGCGTCGTTCCAGAGACCAAGCGCGGCTTGCATCCTGGGAAACCGGCAGGCCAGGTCGCGGAACATTCCCACCGATTGCGAGCCCTGGCCGGGAAAGAGCAATGCGAGCGAGCCACGCGCCGGTCCCGTACCGGCCAGGATCGCGCGGGACTCCGAGGCAACGGTCCCGGTCCGGCCCGACCGCCTCGTGCCCGGCGATTCTCCGTGCCCGGCCGCGAGCGTGCTCAGCCGGGCCGCGGCCTCCTCGATCAGCCGGCAGGGTTCGGTACTGCCGCGCCGGGCGACCATGAGTAAACGGTAGCGGTGCTGGTGGCGAAACGCGGCCCGGCCGCGAGCCGCTTCCCGACGCACATCTTGCCAGGCGACTTCGCCGGTCCACCGCGGCAATTCGGCGGCGAGCCGGCCCGGGTCGTCGTCAGAATAAGCCAGGATCTGGACGTCGCCCCCCCAGTCGATCGCGGCCGGCTCCGGCCCGGCTTCCTCGAGCAGGCAGTGGAAATTGCTGCCCCCGAAGCCGAAGGCGCTGACCGCGGCCCGGCGGGGATGGCCGCGGCGGGGCAGCCAGGGCCTGTTCTCGGTGTTCAGATAAAAGGGAGAGTTGCCCGAGGCCAGCGGCTCGATGGGCTGGCTGACCTTGATCGTCGGCGGCAACACCTTGTGATAGAGCGCCAGCGCCGCCTTGATCAGGCCCGCGGCGCCCGCTGCCGCCTTGGTGTGCCCCACCTGCGATTTAATCGAGCCCAGGGCGCACCAGGGCGAGCCCGAATTCGCGTTCTTGAACACCTGCTCCAGGGCCTCCAGCTCGATCGCGTCGCCCACCCGGGTCCCCGTGCCATGGGCCTCGACCAGCTCGATCGAGCCTGGTGAGACCCCCGCCAGATCGTACGCCTGGCGCAGTGCCTTGACCTGCCCGGTGGCGCTGGGCGCATGGACCGCCTGGCCCTTGCCGTCGCTCGAGCTGCCCATCGACCGGATCACCGCGTAGATCCGGTCGCCGTCTCGCCGCGCGTCGAAAAGCCGCTTCAGCACCAGGATTCCCAGACCCTCGCCCAGCGTCGTCCCGTCGGCGGCGGCATCGAAGGGCCGGGCGTCTCCGGAGGGCGAAAGGGCCGGCGTCTTGCTGAAGCACATATACATAAAAATGTCATTAAACGTATCGAGCCCGCCGGAAAGCGCGATGTCGCAACGGCCGGCGGCCAGCTCGAGCATGGCCAGGTTCACCGCTCCCAGCGAGCTGGCGCAGGCGGCGTCGACCACGCAGTTGGTGCCGCCCAGGTCCAGCCGGTTGGCGATCCGGCCGGCGGCCACGTTGCCCAGCAGGCCGGGGAACGAGTTCTCTTGCCAGCCGACGTAGGACTGGGAGATCCGGCGGACGACGTTCTCGGCCGTCGCGCCATCGACGCCCTCGGCGCGCAGGGCTCGCCGCCAGATCGGATGTCCCAGCCGGGCCCCCAGGGGAATGACGAGCTCGAGCGTCCCGGTCACGCCGAGGACCACGCTCACCCGATCTCGGCGGAAATCGCGATCGGGCCCGTACCCGGCGTCGATCAGGGCTTGCCGGGCGACCAGGAGGCCCAGGAGCTGGGTCGTGTCGGTCGCCTCCACGGCATGGGGAGCAATGCCGAAGTCCAGCAGAGGAAATTCGACGGGTGTCAGGAAGCCGCCCCGCCGCGCGTAGGTTCGATCGGCGGCCTTGGGATCGCCGTCCCAGTAGTCGTCGGGCCGCCAGTGAGTGGGCGGGACATCCGCGATTGCATCCAGCCGGTTGCGGATATTGGACCAGAACCGCGCCAGGTCGTCGGCCATGGGGAACATGCAGCCCATTCCGATGATGGCCACCGGAACGGGTTGCGAGCAATCGGCCTGAGTCAAGTCATTTCCCTTTCGAGCGTCACTGCGGGCAGGGGGGGACGCGATGGTCCTTGGGACGTCAACGGTTCGCGCAAGACTCACTATGGTAAGAAGTCTGCGACCGCTTCTCAATGTCACCGCGATCCAGGGGAGCCAGTCGTGGCATCCCGGGCGCCAGGGTCACTCCCTGGGCCCTGAGCATCCGGGCGCGGGTGAGCACGGCGGCTCCAAAGAGGATATTGAGCGCCACCGTCACCACCCGTCGATTCTCCGGCTGCTCGAGAAAAGAGCCCCGAACCCAGTCATTAAAAGCCGCCATCGCGGGTCCGCACCAGATCTGGTAGTCCACGCTCCGCGCTGGCTCGCCCACGTTGGCCCAGTGCGAAGATTGGCCGAGATACCAGCGGAAGACCAGTGCCATCTTGTGCTTCGGATCACGCTCCCCGCGCTCGATCTGGGCGGGGTCGCGGCGCGAAAAGTAACCGCGTGTTTGCTCCCAGATCTCCTCCAGGGGCGCACGGAATAGCGTCTTTTCCAGCATGCGTCGGTCCGGTCCGGGAATCTGGTCCAGGCTGTCGTGATTCCGGTAAAGGTCATACAGTTTCGCGGCCCGCATTGCAAACATAGTACCCCGTTTCAAGACCTGGACCTTCACGCCCATCTCGAACATGTCGGCGGCCGGTGCCATGGCGATATCGGCCTGCTGGGCCTGTGCCAGCATCTGCCGGACCTGCGGGGAGGTGCCGGCCTCGACGCACGCCTGGTTGACCGAACCCGTGACCAG
>JBAUOX010000809.1:0-2790 GCA_049579985.1 Isosphaeraceae bacterium
GACCTTGCCTACAATCTCCATCGGGAAGCTCCTTCTTCCAGCACGAGACGCATTGTAACACGTGATGGAATAAGGGCTTTCCGTTTTTCATGCTAGACCAACTTCCTTTAAGTTGAGCGTATGGGGGGATAGCTGCTGACGCTTTTCTGGGCTTGCGTTCACTTCTATTGTTAGGAGAACGGTGGGACACGATCACCACAGCGCTCGCGTCCAGCCCAGCAAGTGCGGAAAACGTTGCGCCAGGGCGCCCTGCATGTAGGCCCAGGACCACCACAGTACCCAGGCCACGATCAACCAGTCCCGCAAATCGCCGAGTCGCCGACGGCTGGGAGCCAGCGTGGGCGGTTTCCTGGCGGACGCGGATGCGGACTCGGGACTGGAACGTGAGTCGAGCAAAGCAGCGGATGCGTCCGGCCTCTGACGTGCCATCATCAAGACCCTCGCTCGAGCGACCTCCCGGCTCAGATCGGGTTATGCGGCGACTCGGACTGATGGAAGTGGGCCCAACAGCGCCTGGCCGCGCGGAAGACGCGATCGGGTTCGAGATCCGCCATGCAGGGATGGTCGGCCAGCGGGCAGACCTTCTGGTGGCAGGGCTGGCAGGGAACGCGGTGGCGCAAAATCATCGAGTGTCTGGACCAGGGCCGCCACTGTTGTGGCTGGTTGGTTCCGCTGAAGAGAATCACCGACAGTGTGCCGGCCGACGCGGCCAGGTGGGCCGGCCCGGAATCGGCGCCGATGAACAGGTCGGCCCGTTCCAGCAGGGCCGTGGTCTGAGTGACCGTGAGCCGGCCGGTCCAGTCGCGCAGCCGCTCGTGACGAGCAAGCACCTCGGCCGCGGGCGGGTCTTCCGGCCCGCCCACGACGACCACGCGCCAGCCATCTTGCAGGAATCGCTGGATGAGCGTGTTCCAGTGCCGTGGGGGCCAGCGCTTGGCCGCCGTGCCGGCACCAAGATGGACCGCCAGAAGAGGGGGATGAGGGCCGAACCGACCTGCGTGCAGCGACTCGGGATCGGGGGCCCGCGGCCGGCCCCGGGAGGCGGAGAATCGCAGCTCGCGGCGATCGTCCGGACCGCGCCGCCCGCCGGTACCGACTGGGACCTCGAGCCGTCGAGGCGTTTTCCTGGGCCAGGCCTCGGACAGGCAGCGAGCCACGGTTGCCCGATCCTGATCGTTGACATGGACCTCCACCCGCGGCGGTTCGTCGCAAGCAATGCCCAGCGGGTCCAGCAGGGCCAGGCGCGC
Organism: Isosphaeraceae bacterium; assembly: GCA_049579985.1. Taxonomy (GTDB): domain Bacteria; phylum Planctomycetota; class Planctomycetia; order Isosphaerales; family Isosphaeraceae; genus Aquisphaera. Next base: position 1,248 of record JBAUOX010000809.1, read on the forward strand.
GCGAACCTCGTGACGGCCGCGAACCCAGTCCGCGATGTCAGTGAGCAGGAACGCGCCGCCGCCCATGGCCCATCCCACCCGCCTCGGAATTCCCCCCAGGGCCAGGACCAGAACCGACAGCACATCGCCCCGGACGTCGATTCCAAGGTCGTACTTCGCGCCGCGGATCGACCGGCCCAGCCTCCAGACCTCGCCGAGCAGGCCCCAGCGGCTGGGGTGCCGCTCGAACCAGGTCCGCTCGGCGATCCGCACCTGGTTCACACCAGGGTCGGCCTCGAATACCTCGTGATTGCTTGGTGAGGCCAGCACGTCGATGGTCGCCGCCGGATAGGCCCTCCGCAACCGGGCAACCAGCGGACTGGTGAGCACCGAGTCGCCCAGGTGATCGAGCTGCACGATCAGAATCCGCCGCGGCGCGGTAACCCGGCGAGCTGTCCGGACGATGCGCCAGGCCGCCATCGCCACGGTTCCGAGCGCGTCAAGCGCGGACACGCTGATCCGCCACCGCAGCTTGCTGTAGCGGTATCGTCCCGTGCTCACCGGTCTAGGACTGCCTGGCGACCTGGTCATACACCTCCGCCGTTCTGTGCGCAACCCGCGGCCAAAGATAATGCGCGGCGACAAATCCCGCCAGGCGAGGATCGGGGCCCGCGGACCAGCCGCGCGCAATGGCGATCTTGATCTCACCCAGCCGATCCGGACGCGCGTACAGAACGCGATCGCCGAAGTACTCCCTCGTCGAGCCGAAGGGTGTGATCACCACCGCTGTACCCGCAAGCGCGGCCTCGAGCGCCGCGAGTCCGGGCGTTTCGAACCAGCTTGGCAGCGCCAGCACGCGAGCCGCCGCGTAAGCCGATGCCAAGAGCGGATCTTCATGGTCCGTCGATGCCAGCCACGCAACGGCATCGCCCCCTTCCGCCCGACACCGCTCGTGGTAGGTGCGGCACTCCGGCGGGGCTTCCCCCAGAACGACCAGGCGCAAGCGCAGCGACCGCACGGCGCGGATCAGGCCCAGTGTATTCTTGCGCGGCTCGACCCGACCCACGAACAGGGCGAACTCGCCGTCGCCGAACCGCTCGCGAAAGAGTGCGGGACAGGCCCCGCGGAACGTGCTCAGAACACCGTTGGGAACAACCGCAAGCCGTTCTGGATTCACGCCGAAGAGGGTGGTGAGCTGCCGCGCCTCGGCGTGCGAGTTGGGCAAGATCCGCTCGCAGAGCGCCAGCAGCTCCCGCCTCCAACCCGGAAGGTTGGGGCAGAGCCGGCGGAGCGACCGGGCCGCCAGGCTACCGACCTTACGTGCCCAACCGCGCTCCAGGTTCCACAGTGCGCCTGGCTGGAACCAGCATATCGGCGAGAGCACGACCGGTGTTCCTCGGGCCTTTGCCCGTCTTGCCAGCTCCAGACCCTCGCGAGACATCCCGAAGAGATGGAGCAAGCGCGCCCGTTCCAGCCGGTCGGTCCAGGAACAAAAAAGCCGCACGGGAAGGCCCATCACCTCGAGGTGACGGGCCGTCTGGATGAGCTGGTTCTCGCCCCCACC
>JBAUOX010000810.1:0-1660 GCA_049579985.1 Isosphaeraceae bacterium
CTCGGCAAGGAACCTCGCCGGGTCAGCGACGGGGAGTGAACGTTCAGCCAGCTCGATAAGCGCGGCGAGCGTCCAGAGCCCGACGGGCAATGTGACGTAGTGAGCATAGCTATCCGCGGCGGGAAGCACCCAGCCGGCTGGCGGCAGCAAGAGCACCAGGGGATAAATCAACCCCGCCAGCAGACAGGCCGCGGCTGCGGCCATGGCGAGAGCGACCATCAAGTGACCGGCCTGAGCTTCGAGGAGCCGCTTGAACCCCCACGGGGCGTCGCCGATCGAGCCCCGGCTCCATGCCACGACTCCGACTGAGCCCAGGACCACCAGGGAGGCGCCTTGAAGGTCAACCAGGCCCCAGCCAAGCTGCCAGCGAATATATCGGCCCAGCGCCGTGGCCCCAACCGAGGTCGGCAGGTGCTGCAATGCCAGGAAGACCAGTGTCGCCACATAGCGCGCCGGCAAGGCCGCGGCACAGCCCAGCGCAGCGGCCGGCATCAGCTCGAGTGCCTGGCCCGGGTGGAACCGGTCTTCTCCGATCTGGTCAAATCCTGCGTTACGAAGCTCGGTCAAGACCCACGCCAGCAAGAAGCCGTCGCACACCGACATCATGAGCGGAACAAGGAGCGCCTCGACGACCAGGCACCCTCCCAGGGGCAAGTCAACGCTGCCGGAGGCTCGCGCGACCAGCCGGTACAGGATATACAACGAGCCGCACCCCCAGATCACAGTCGACCAGCCGGAACCACCTCCCCCGCGGGTGGTGAATCGAGCCGGCAAGGATTTCTCCCTCGGCCGCCCCACGGCCGGACCGGCCGGCGGCAGCATGCCCGAAGACGCCCGAAAGACCAGATACACCGCGCAAATCAAGAGCGGCAAGTTGTCTGCCAAACCCGCCAGATCGCGCAGCGGCGTCAAGCCGGCGAGGACTCCCTGCTCGAGGACCAGCTCGAAGCTCCCGCGCGACCGGGTCAGGAGCGTGAGGTCCGTCTTCCCCCTGTCCGTTTTCTCCGCCAGAAAGCCGAGCGTCTGGCTGCCGGTCCAGGCAAGTACCGTGAAGGTGATGAGCGCCGAGACGAGCCGCCCTGCGCGCCAGACCCTGCGGGCGGCCTGGCGCACCAGAGCGGCGTGCCCAGAAATGTCGATAAGTTGCTTCAACGCCGGCAGCGGACCTTGGAACACCATCGCCACCGCAAAGAGCATGGCAAGACCGGCCAGAAAAGCCCAGAGACCGTCCATGCCGGGTATAACCTGGGGCGAGGAGAGCGTCAGTCCCGAACACCAGCGACGAAACGCCAGGGACGCCATGGCGGCGGGATTCCCGACCCCGGTACCCGATCCCGCTGCCGCTGATGCTCCGCTCCCCGAGCCGGCCGCCTGCGCCCAGAGCAAAGGCATCGTCAACCAGCCCATTCGACACCTTTTTCCTTCTCTCAGGGACCAAGTGCCTGCACCGCCACGCAGCGCGGCCTCGACGGGATGCCAGGAGCTTTCTACCGTTCCTTGCTTCGTCCGTTCAACCTATGACGATTGTACTCGACCCACCCAGTCAAGGCCAAGCGAGGAGATACCGCCGGAAAAATCGCCAGGCACGCGGCGTACTCCTGAGTAGACTCAGCCGATAAGGCATGAAGGGAGCTGGATCGGGGAACGCACTGTCTAGTTA
>JBAUOX010000811.1:0-4183 GCA_049579985.1 Isosphaeraceae bacterium
CGAACCAATCCTCCGGCTCAGCCTCGGCGACGTGGTTGGGCTGAACTCCCACAGCGGCGAAGATGCCACGATGGTTGCTCGCGATCTCGATCACGGCCGCACTGTCGGCGGCCGTGGTGCCGATTGCGATGATCTGGACCAATCCGGCCGCGCGTGCCCGCTCAATCACGCCTTCAATATCCTCTTGAAGACGACGATCCTCGAGGTGGGCGTGAGTATCGACGAGTGCCCCGAAGCTGGGAGTCGGTGGCATCATCCCTGGTTCTCATTCCCATCGGAGAGGAAGGGCCTGATCGCCGGACCACTGGGTACTTCGGCCTGATGTCTGGGATGGGCTGGCATGCTTGCTTGATCCCGGTAACCAATCAATTCCAGGCGATAACCGGTGACTCGAAAACCCTGGCGTTCGAGGTCTTCCTCGAGATGGGGATCGAGCTTGGAGACCAAGGCGGGATCGAAACGGGTCGGCAGATCGTACACGCTGCCGGTACGGAGGCAGCGGAAGTGGTAATGCTCTTCGCTGCGAGCATCGTACCGGGCGGAGCCCGTCCCGTCGGCCGCCGTCAGCCTGGTAGCCGCGCCAATCTCGACAAGGGCTTCAAGCGCTTTGTAAACAGTTGCCAGGCTTATTTTGGGGATAGTCAAGCGGACGGCATGAAACACATCCTCGGCGGTAGGATGGCGAAGTTCCCGGCTGAGCTGGTCATAGACCGCGAGCCGCTGTGGGGTGCACCGCAAGCCGGCGGCCTCGAGAGCCGCTCTGAGGGCATTGTGATCGAGCGGAGCAAGAGCCATCAAACCGGCAGGTTCCTTTGCTATCGAGCCGTCCGGGGTAAGTGAGGGGCCGCCTGGCCACACTCAACCAACAGTCGCGTGCCGGGAATGACTTACCTATTGTTGGGACGCTTGACAGCCCTGTCAACTACTTGATAAATTGAGATATTCGCTGGGGTTGCCGTTTCCTTGATCGGTTCCGGCTGAGATGGGGCTTGGGTCGTTTCCTGCGCTCGATCGGGCCGTGCGACCGATTCTGCCGGGGAAGGGTCCAGGGAGGCGTTGCTCTGCTCGATGGCATCGCGGTAAGAAGACCGAGCCCCGCCTGCTCGACCGGGTGCGGCTCGGCGTTGTTTTCCGGTTCGGTTTCTTTGCATCAGGCTGGCCGCGATCCGATAGGTAAGGTAAGTATCGAGCAACTCACAGGGCACGCCTTGGAGGGATTGAATGAGCGTTGATCTGGTCCGGATCGTGGACAGTATTCATCGAGACAAGAATATCCCCAAGGATATCTTGTTCGACGGGATTCAATCGGCGCTCACGACCGCGGCCCGCAAGCACTATCCGGAAGCCGGCGATATCGAGGTTCACATCGATCGCGAGACCGGGGCCATCGACGCCACCAAGGACGGGGTCAAGATGGATCCCTCGGAGCTGGGGCGAATCTCGGCGCAGACAGCCAAGCAGGTGATCATCCAGAAGATCCGCGAGGCCGAGCGCGACAGCCTCTTCGACGAATTCGAGGACCAGCGTGCCGACCTCGTCACCGGGACGGTGCAGCGGTTCGAGGGTGGCGCGGTCATCGTCAACCTGGGCAAGACCGACGGCATCCTGCCCCGCGGCGAGCAGATTCCCGGGGAAAGCTACCACCCCAACGAACGGATCCGCGCCATCATCCTGGACGTGCGCAAGGTCGGTCAACGCGTCAAGATCATCCTCAGCCGCACTCATCCCGACTTCGTACGTCGTCTGTTCGAGCTGGAGATCCCCGAGATCGCCGACCAGATCATCGCCATCCGGGCGCTGGCGCGCGAGGCGGGATACCGGTCCAAGGTCGCCGTCACTTCGATCGACACCAAGATCGACGCCGTCGGCGCGTGCGTCGGGGTCCGCGGGACGCGAATCAAGAATATCGTGGATGAGCTCGGGGGCGAGCGGATCGACATCGTGCGCTGGAACGAATCGCTCCAGGTCTTGATTCCCAACGCCCTGCAACCTGCCGAGATCGATGAGGTGATGCTTTGCCACCTGCTGGGCCGTGCCATCGTCCTGGTGCGCGATGACCAGCTTTCCCTGGCCATTGGCCGCCGGGGCCAGAATGTGCGGCTGGCTTCCAAGCTGGTTGGCTGGGACATCGAGATCATGACCGCCGAGGAGCTCGACGAGGTCATCGACAAGGCGGTCAAAGCCTTCGAGAAAATCGCCGGAGTGGAGACCGAGCTGGCCGAACGGCTCGTCGAGCAGGGAATTCTCAGCTACGACGATCTCTCGGTGATGGAAATCGCCGACCTGGTGAACACCATCGAAGGATTGAGCACAGAACAAGCGACGGAAATCGTTGCGCGAGCGGAGGTTCTGGCGGAGGAGCTCTCCGAAGAGCTGCCTCGTCGCAAGGGAGGCCGGGCCGCCGCCGCCCTGCTCGAAGCACCCCCAAGCAACGACGAGACAGGCCCGAGCGGCAACGACGATTCCCCGGCAGAGGAGACACGGTCGGTCGAGCTCACGGCGGAAAACGGGACGAGCCCGGACGATTCCGCCGATCATGTCCAGTCCGACACCCAAACCCACTCATCAGCCATCCCCAGTGACTCGACCGGCATTCACCGTTCGGCCTTGCCTCCCGAACAAGACGATGTGGTCGGGAACGAATTATCTTCGGACGAAAGCCCCGATTCGGAGGGAGACGAGGCGAGCGACGACGAGATCCACGACCTGGCGTTGGCGGTAGAGACTTCCGGTCTATCGCCGCAGGGTCACGAAGTGACTTCGCAGCCCCATGACGAAGATCAGGGTGCGGCCATCAGGATCGTGACCGATGCGGTCGAGCTGGGCGGGCCCTCCGGTCCGTCCGGTCCAGCCACCGCCCCAGTCGGCGAGCCGGCCACTTCCCAAAAACGTGGATCCCACGAACAGGAGCCGCAAGACGGCGACCAGTCGTAGCCATACCGTGCCGCTCTCCCGGCCCATGCGGGTTTGCCGCTCCGGCGGCCGGCACATTGTCACCCTCGCCAAGTACATTGGAGCCCCGGAATCCGGCCCCCCGACCCGAGTGGTTCGGCCGTGTCCTCCGGGGAGATCTGGAATCGAGTCGCCTGCACGTCGCGGACTGTTGAGCGTGAACGAGCCGGTCCCGCGGGAAGCACTCATCAACCCCGAATTCATGCCCAGGTCGTGTTTTTCCACGACCATCCGGACTAAGCTCCGGGAGGAGTTGCCTTTGTCCACGCGTGTTCACGAGTTGGCGAAAGAGCTGGGACTGAAGAGCCAGGAGTTGCTCGAGCGGATCCAGAATTGGGGGCTCGAGGTCAAGGTGAGTGCCTTGGCCAGTCTCGACCCGTCGACCGTGGAGCGGATCAGAGAGCTGATGAGACAGCCGTCGACCGGGAAGGACGCTCAGAACGCCAGACCTGCTGCGCCATCGTCGCCTAACCCCGCAGCGCCGACCGTGCGATCGACGCCTCGACCGGTGGCATCGGTCCCGCTCTCATCGGCCCCGGCCGCATCATCCTCCTCATCCTCGGCCTCGGCCCAGGGCTCCTCCTCGACCGCTCGGCCGGCCGGGCCGGCAAGCGCGGCCGGCCGGGGCGTCGGTGCGGCATCCACTACCACCTCAGCGCAACCCAGGCCGGTTGCAGCCGTCGTCCCTCTTGCCGCGGCCAGGCCATCCGTCCCCACCGCGGCAGACGCCCCCGCCCCCTCTCAACCCGCCGCCCAGATTTCCGCTTCAGGAGCGCCGGCCTCCGGCAACGGACCAGGGTCACCGCAGGAGACGACCCCGGGCGCAAGCCCGGCCCGCTCCATCCCCTTGAGTTCGCCCCCTCTGACACGATCCGGGGGAGGCCTCGCATCGCGTCTTGGAGGTGGACCCCTCTCGGCGCACACGCCTCACCGCGCAACCGGGACTCGCCCCGGCGGCGGAGGCCCGGCCCTCACTCCTTCGGCCGAGTCACGCCCCTCCAGAACACAGGGCTCATCACCGGCGGTTCCGGGCGGACAGGAAGGCGCCCCGGGGACTGCGAGTTTCCAACCCTTGAAGCGGAGCGACTACATGTCTTCGGCGGGAATCCGCCCACCCCTCCAGCGCACCACGCCGGCGTCGTCCCCACCCTCGGCGCCGGCCCGCCGCCCAGGCGACGACGCCCTCACCGAGGGAGCGCGTCGCGAGCCACCCGGTGTTCCTCGTCGTCCC
>JBAUOX010000812.1:0-5541 GCA_049579985.1 Isosphaeraceae bacterium
GGATCGTGATGATCGGCGCCGCCGTGATCCCGAGACCCCAGGGAGTCACGGGGCGAGGGCCGGGAAAGAATGGTAACGGCCGAAATCCTCCAAAGCCTCCCCCGGGGAAACCACCCCAGCCCCGCTGGATGGTCGTACTTCGCTCCAGAGTGCCCCCGGGGCGCTGGATCTGCACTTGCCTTTGAAATGTGCCCGGGCCGCGTTCGATGTCAACCTGCCGATTAATGGTGCGGCCGCGTGGGCCGGTGATCTTGGTGTCCCGTTCGACCACCTGAGCATGCAACAATGCCGTCGCGGGGTCACACAACCCGAGCAACCCGAGCACGACGCCGAATCTGGACCACTTGATCACCGCACACCTCCCTGCGAGCCGTTACCAAGTGAACCGCCGCTTCGTACTCCGAGCGTACGAGACGACCGCTCGAGGCAAATTCTTACCGCATGGTCGAGAACTGTGAAGTCCAATCTCCGCCTCGGAGGCTTCAGGGCTTCCTTACCTCAGGTGCTTCACCGTTTAGTACTACAGCGTTGGATCGGAGCTCCTGACTTTTCGTCCGAGTCGGCGGGAACCGGGCTCACAAGCCTGAAGCGCAAGCGAATTGCGTTCGAAAATACATGTTGTTCAATGCCCTTCGCTTGCGCTTCAGGCTTGTTGCAAGCGGCTTCCCCGGCATCGTTTGCATTCTCGACGGCGATCGATCTGGCACTGTAGAATTAACATCGGGTTTTTTCTTCAGGGAATTCGTGCAGGCCCGAATTCCCCGCTCCGGGCCTGATGACAGATGGCTGCCCGCGGGGCCAGGTCGACACAGAGCTGCGTCGCGGTCCTACCGCTTGCGCTTCTTGCTCGCTTTACGCGGCTTGGGCTTGCGTTTGACGTTCTTTTTTCGCTCGCTTGCCCCGTCGTTTCGAACCGGGCCAGAGAGACTGCCGGAACTCGCTTTCGCAGTGGTTCGGTGGTGAAAGCCTGTCGGTGCCCGAGCAGAACGCACTGGCGAAGGCGTGGTTGAGGCGGATCGTTGCCGTCGGGCCTGGGATAGGGGCGCGTCGGCCAGCACCAGGTCGAGCTCGCGGCGATCCAGATCAACGTGAGCCACGCGCACCACGGTGCGGTCGCCGAGCCGATGCCGCCGGCCGGAGCTGCGTCCGACCAGGGTATGCGTCCCGGACTCCAAATAATAATAGTCATCAGCCAGGCTGGTCACGTGAATCAGGCCCTCGACGGGCAATTCCACCAGACGGCAGAAAATGCCGAAATCCTCGACGCCCACGACGATGGCATGAAACGTCTCGCCGATCCTGGCTTCCAGGTGCGTGAGCAGCTTGACGCGGATCAGCTCACGCTCCGCCGCCTCGGCCCGGCGTTCGGTTCGTGTGCAGTGCTCACCCAGCACGAAAAGCTCATCGGCATTGCTCCGCGGCTTTTTGCCTTCCAGCAGCGTGGTCAACTGGCGGTGCACCTGGAGGTCTGGATAACGCCTGATCGGCGAGGTGAAGTGGCAATAGTCGTCACTGGCCAGCGCATAGTGGCCTTCATGCTCGGGCGTGTAAACCGCCTGCTTCAAGCTCCTCAAGAGGCCGAAGTGCACCGCGTATTCCTCGGGCTTGCCCGTCGTCTCGCGGAGGACCCGCTGAAGCTCGAATCGGCTTTGCGGCAACTCGAGCGAGAGCCCCAGGCTGCGGGCAAACTCGGCGAAACTGTCGAGCTTGTGCGGGTCAGGGTCGGGGTGAACTCGTCGCAAGAAGCCGGAGTGATTCTCGGTCAAGTACGACGCGACCGCTTCGTTGGCCGCCAGCATGAACTCCTCGATGACCTGGTGGCTTTGGTCGTTCACTGACAGATGAGCACCGCTTACCTGCCCTTGCTCGCCCAGCTCGATGGCGATCTCCGGAAGGTTCAGCTCCAGGGCGCCCCGGGCGAACCGGCGCCGGCGAAGGATCATGGCCAGCTCGAGCATGGCCGCGACCATCCGGGCGACCTCCGGGGCAAGCCCCGAATCCGCCTTCTCGGGATGGCTCATGACGTCCATGGCCTGTTCGTAGGTGAAGCGGTGATCAACCCGAACGGCCGACCGGGCAAAACGCCGTGAGGTCAGGATGCCTTCCGCGTTGAATTCCAGCAGCGCGCTGACTGCGTACCGGGTACGGTGAGCCTGGAGGCTGGCCAGGCTGTTGGAGAGTACCTCCGGCAGCATGGGAATCACGCGGTCGGGCAGGTAAACGCTGGTGCCTCGCTGCCGCGCCGAGCGATCCAGCTCCGATGCCGGCCGCACGAAGTGGGAGACATCGGCGATGTGGACGCCCAGGCTCCAGTAGCCGCGATCGTCGCGTTGCAGGGAGATCGCGTCATCGAAGTCGCGAGCGCTGGCCGGGTCGATCGTCACGGTCAAGAGAGCGCGCAGATCGAGTCGTTCGCCGATCTCGTCTTCGGAGAACTGACTCGCTTGCTGACGCGCCTCGGTCAGCACGGCCTCGTCAAACGTGTCGGGAATGTTGAACGCGCGGATCACCGACAGGGTGTCGACTCCGGGCGACCCGCGCTGGCCCAGCAGCTCGGTGATGACGCCTTCACCCTCGAGGTAAGGGGTCGGGTAGCGAACGATCTCGAGCGCGACCTTGTCGCCGGCCCGGGCACCCTTGGCGCCGGGATCTCCCACGTAGATCGGGGCGTGAAACGTGGTGCCGTCGATCTTCACGTACCCGCCGGCCCCGTCCTCGAAGTACGTCCCCACGAAGAGGCCCGAAGCGCGGGCCAGGATCTGGACGATCCGCCCTTCGATGTTCATCCCGGCCCGCTTGGGCTGCTTGATGATCTTGACCACGACCTCGTCGCCGCTGGAGGCATCCCCGGCCGCTTCGGGCGCAATGTAAACCTGGTCGGCCCGGGCCGTCGCCGTGTGCGGCCGGACGAACCCGAAGCCTCGCGCCGAGCGGCGGAACAGCCCGATGATCGCATTTGAGTGGTCCGGCTTGCGCACGGTCTTGTCCCGGGCCTGCTCGAGCTTGCCCTGCTTCACGAGCGACTTGACCACCTGGCGAAAACCGGCGTAGTCGTCGCTCGGCACCTCCAACCGTCGCGCCATCGCCTTGAGCGTGATCGGCGCATAATCGGGCTCGCTCACCAGCTTCAGCACGCGCTCGGCGAAGTCGGCCATGTGGGGGAATGCCTCCGGTCATGGGCAATGAACAAACAAACTTTTATGGTACAAAACCACGTTGTTCTTGCCTACCCCGGAACAGCCAGGCCAGCGCGAGCAAGCCGGCGCCTACGACGTGAAACCCGATTCCAACCTCCAGACCGAGTGGACGCACCTGGAGTTCGAGCCGGCCATTCTCGTCGGCCAGGGCAACGAACGGCACCATCAGCTCTGCACATCGCCGGCCGGGGAATGCTTGCCGCCCGTTAACCCACCACCAAGAGCCGGGATTCTGGTTGACCTCGATCTCCTGCCCCGGATCGAGCTGGAAGACAATCCGGTTGGGACTCCAGAAGATTGGCTCGACCGGTCCGGCCTGGGTCCAGGCCTCGCCCTGGTAATTCGGATCTTCCCGCGCCCGGCGAAGCGTCGGGGCGTCGCGACGATAACCCAGCATCGGCTCGTATCCCCGGATCACGCCATAGCGACGCAACATACACGGGTAGCCCAAGCCGTCCCGAACATTGACGATTTCGGCGACGGCCGGTCCCGGAAAGAGTCGAGTATCAGGTTGCACGCTGAAAGCCAGTGCAAGCTGAACATGGGCGAGACTGACGAAATCGACCCCGATGACCACAACCAAGAGGGCAGCGCAGGTGCGGAAGGTGCGCGTGCTCGAGCCGCGCCAGCGGGCCAGTACGCTGGCGACCGCCAAGCCCAAGCCCAGGAGCGCGGCGTACCGCCATCGAGTCACTACGTGGGCCGAGCCGATAAAAGGCCAGTCTCGCAGCCAGTAGCTTGGATGATACCAGCGCGCCGAGCCGATGGCTAGCCAGGTGCAACAGAGCGCCAAAGTGTGCCACCATCTCCAGCCATACCGCAGGCTCACCAGTCCCAGCAGAACGACCACCGGGCCGACATAAGAGGTCAACGAGACAAAATCCGAATGATGACGTCCAGGGATCAATTCCGGCCAGTTGGCTGCGGGACGGGCCACCAGGTAATGCAAGATCGCCAGCGGGGACTCGTCCCAGTATGTGATTCTTTCGCGCAGATCGCCCGCCAGGACCGGCAAGACTGTCGCGAGACGCCAGCCGCACAGCAACAGACAGGTTCCGGCGGCCGCCAGCGTGTTCACGAGCAGGCAGAAACGGCGATCGGGATTCTGGATGCGAAGGTTGCGAATCCAGATAACAACCATCAGCAAGCCGCTGTACAGGCTGAGGTACTGGATGCCGTTCAATACGACCAAGGCGAGCCAGACGCCGAGCATCAGCCCATAAGCAAACCGATCGCCAAGGCGGAAGGTGCCGTAGGTCAGCCAGGGCAGGCTCCAGTAGCTCATCGCCAAATCGTAGCCTTGCGCCGAGTGGATGATCACGCCCCCGTTCAAGCCGTAAACCAGGGCCGCGGCCGCGGCCGCCCACGGCTCGCCGAACCAGAGTCGGGCCAGCCAGTAAGCCCCCTCGACAGCAAGCAACAGGCAAAGGACGGTCGACAGGCCAAGGCCGATGGTCGTCCCGAAGATCAGGACAAGTGGAGACGCGATCGAGACGGCGCTGATCTGGGGATGAGCTGCCAGGGGGAATCCACCTCGGGACCAGGGGTTCCACCAGGGAAACTGTCCCCACTGAAGGACGCTCTGGCGCAGCGCCTCATAGTATTCAAGGTAGAAATCCCAGTCGGCGAATCCCAGTCCGTGGGGGTTACGCACGATCGGCGGCGCGAGCGAGAGAACTGTGATGCGCAGTGCCCAGGGAACCCAGCGCGCGTCGAAGGCATGAAGGTGGTCCGCGTCCCGATCTCGCTCCGATGGCCATGAGTCCGTGGGATTCACTCGCCAGAGCCTCCTCAGCCCGACAGCGAGCAGCGCCAGGAGCAGTCCCTGGCCCATCGCTTTGCGAAATCCGTTCGGGAGCCCAAAAAAGAGAGCAATGGCGACGTCGACGGCCAGCGGCCACAGAAATACTGTCATTGAGACCACGAACAGCAGTAGCAACGGCCGGTACGACCTGGTATCAAACCATCGCCCCAAGCATCGGCGGAGGGCCTCGATCTTCTTCCAGTGTTCGCGGTTCAACATGGCTGCTTCAGGGTGCTCGCGCTGGACCGATCTGGCCGCCGCGCGGTTCGTGGAAGCGTTCCATTCCGGAGTGGAGGTTGATCAGTTTCCGGCTGGCACGCTGCGAGGTTGGCCTTGAGATGGCCAAACCGCCTCGTGAGATGTTATCGGTTTTGTTGCACTCGGGCGATGGGAGAGTGGTCCCCAGCAATCAGCAAGAGGAGATGGGCATGGAAGCCACCGTGGAAGCGCCTTCGGCTCAAGCTCGAAAGGACTACACGAGCCGGCCCGGCGCTTTGAGCCGCTTCTTCCGCAGGAGTAGAAACGGGGACGCAGCTAGAA
>JBAUOX010000813.1:0-4927 GCA_049579985.1 Isosphaeraceae bacterium
GGCCTCTTCATGCCTGCGCCGGCGCTGGCTGGGTATTTTGCGCTCGCGAAACACCCGGGGAAGCGAACCGTGGTATTGGCGAAAAAGGGACCACAAGGGTGAACCGCGTCCCTCGCCCCGGCTCCGACTCGAAGTCGATTGACCCGCGGTGGTCCCTGATGATCCCGTAACTCATTGAGAGGCCGAGACCCGTTCCCTGGCCGACCGGCTTGGACGTGAAGAAGGGGTCGAACACCTTGCCTTGAATGGCCGGATCGATGCCGCAGCCGTCATCGGGGTGGTCATTCGCGCGGAGGACCAACTCCTCGAACTCGCAATCCACGGCCCCCGCGCCGGATTCGCCGATCGCCATCGGTGGCAAGATCCCATCAAGGATCGCTTGCGCGGGCCGGCGTGCTTGGCTCGTCACGGCCGCGGTCGCGATCGTGCAATCGTAACTGGATGTCTACCTCCTTTATAGCCGGCCCGCGACCCGCCAAGCAAGGAGCCGCCGGCTCGGACCCGGATCGCCGTACACTCCGGGGTCGGGTCAACGCCCCGCCAGGCGAGGCGATCGAGGCTAGTGACTCATAATAAGGGCTTGGTCAGGGGAAAGCGCTTGACAAGCAACTGTCCGTGGTGTATCTAACCATTCGGTTAGCTAACCAAGTGGATAGATACGCATGACAGTGGACTCCCTGAGCGTCACCTTCGCTGCCCTTGCCGACCCCACGCGGCGCGCGATCCTCGCGCGCCTCACCGCGGGCCCAGCCACAGTCAAGGAGCTCACGGTGCCGTTCGCGATGAGCGGACCCGCCGTCTCCAAGCACCTCCGGGTGCTCGAGCGTGCCGGCCTCATCGCTCGCGGCCGCGAGGCGCAGTGGCGTCCCTGTCGGCTCGAGGCGGCACCGCTCAAGGAGGTCGCCGAGTGGGCCGAGAACTATCGCCGCTTCTGGGACGCGAACTTCGAGCGGCTGGATGAGTACCTACAATACTTGAAAGAAAAGGAGACCGATCATGGCCAAAGCAAATAAGGCTGGCGCCACGACGTTCACGACGCCGTCGGATCGCGAGATCGTCAGCACGCGCGTCTTCGACGCGCCGCGCAGGCTCATCTTCGAAGCGTGGACCAACCCCGAGCACCTCCCGCACTGGATGCTCGGACCGGGCGGCTGGACCATGCCCGTCTGCGATATCGATCTCCGCCTGGGCGGGGCGTGGCACTTCGGCTGGCGCCATTCCGACGGTACCGAGATGGAGATGCGCGGGGTGTATCAAGAGATCGTGCCGCCCGAGCGGCTCGTCTCCACCGAGTCCTGGGGTGGCGACTGGCCGGAAACGCTCAACACGCTGACCCTCTCCGAAGCGGATGGCAAGACGACGATGACCAACACGGTGCTTTACCCGTCGAAGGAGGCTCGCGACGCGGCGCTCCAGACGGGGATGAAGGAAGGCATGTCCCTGAGCTTCGATCGTCTCGCCGAGTACCTGCGCAACATGACATGAGGCTCGCCCACGATCAGGGAGTCAGGCTCAAAAGGTCAGGTGTTGATCCCCCCGGTCCACTTGTCACAGGCTGACTCCCGGATCTTGCTTGGTCGTGACCCGAATCCGACAAAGCTGGTCGAGCATGGTGGCGAAGCAAGTAGGGTGCGTCGCAAAGACGCACCGGGACGCTGGGCTACCGGCTGAAAATTGCCAAGACGAAGCCGATCCGTTTTCCATAAGATATTGTTAGAAAGCGGTTTGAGAAATTTGTCATGGAGAAAGCGAAGCCGATCGAACCAATCGACCCCATCCCGAGGCCACGGGGCGGCCGGCGGGCTCGATCAGCAGGGATTGGAGGTCGAACCTACGGGGATTCGCCGATCCCACCGGCCCTGCCGGTCTTTTTTTGACACGTTCTTCTCGTGGGCTGTATATTGAGGTGGGCACTTGCGAGCCCTTTTGTTTTGTCAGCGATCGTTCGGTGACCGAAATCGTTGCTGCGCCTCTCCCTTTCGGCGTGGAGTCGATTCATGATGTCGCGTTCCTCGTCGGTCATCCTGGTGGCGACTGCTCTGGCGGCTGGCCTGGTTCTCGGGTTCTCGCTGGGCCGGGGAGGTCCGGTGGTCTCTGCTCAGGTAGGGGGCAGCCTGCGGGGTCAGGCTGGTTCCATGACACCCGAGCGTGCTGCCCGACGAGCGGCCGAGGTCGGCCGGCAGGACAGCCGGATCTATGATCAGCTCGCCAAGGAATACGAGCTGTTCGCGCATGTCGACCGCATGTTCGAGCTGGTCTCCAAGGCCGTCTCGCCGTCGGTCGTGCACATCGTGGCCCAGAAGACGGTCCGACACGAGGAGAGCCAGCGGATCAAGAAGTTCGAGGAGACCGGCTCGGGCGTGATCGTCCGCAACGACAAGAACCCCGGTCTTTACGTCCTGACGAACCACCACGTCGTGGAAGGCGGCAAGATCGCCAATATCCGGATCTTCCTGAATGACGGCCGCGCCTTGACACCCGAGCGGATCTGGAGCGATGCCGAGGCCGATATCGCCGTGCTCAAGCTCGACCGCGACGACCTGCCGGCGGCCCGGCTGGGCGACAGTGATACCGCGGTCGTGGGGAGCTGGGTCGTGGCCGTGGGCAGTCCGTTCGGCCTGATGCACTCGGTGAGTCAGGGAATCATCAGCGCCCGGAGCCGGCACATGGACGAGCTCGAGGACGTCAAGAACCAGGACTTTCTGCAGACCGACGCGGCGATCAATCCGGGCAATTCGGGCGGACCGCTGGTCAATTTGAAGGGCGAGGTGATCGGCATCAACAACTCGATCGCCTCCAACGGCGGGGGCAACGAGGGCGTCGGTTTCAGCATTCCGATCAACCTGGCCCGGTGGATCATGAACGAGCTGATCTCCAACGGTCACGTGACTCGGGGGGCGCTGGGGGTTGATCTCCAGCCTAAGTTCCGCCAGGAAGACGCGACGACTCTGGGGCTCGACCGGCCGCAGGGCGCCTGGATCGGCAAGGTGTATCCCGAGTCTCCCGCTGCGCGTGGCGGACTGCATGACGGCGACGTGATCCTCAAGTTTGGCGGCGTGGATATTCACGACCTCAACCACCTGATCAACGCGGTCTCGATGACTCCCGTGGGCGTTCCCGCCGATGTGCTGATCTGGCGCGACCGCAAGGAAGTCACGATCCGGATCACCGTG
This sequence comes from Isosphaeraceae bacterium, assembly GCA_049579985.1. Classification (GTDB taxonomy): domain Bacteria; phylum Planctomycetota; class Planctomycetia; order Isosphaerales; family Isosphaeraceae; genus Aquisphaera. Next base: position 3,174 of record JBAUOX010000813.1, read on the forward strand.
GGAGACCGCGAGCGAACGCTGGCGGGAACCCCGGGGCCGCAGCCCAACCGAGCCGCCGAGCCCGCCGACTTGATCCGCCGACCCGACCGGCCTGGTGCGACCTCGTCGTTCGCGATGGGTTTGGAGCTGATCAGCCTCAATCCCCAGCTTGCCTTGCGGTATCAGCTTCCGGCCTCGGTGCGGGGGGCGATGATCGTCGGCATCGATCCGGAGAGTCCGCTCGCGACGATCTGCCAGCTCCACGACGTGATCGCCAAGATCAACGGACAGTCGATCCAGTCGGCCGAGGAAGCGGTGAAGCTGATCAACGAGCGGGCGGAGCACGATCCGATGATCGTCAGTCTCGATCGCCGCGGCAACGATGGGATGGAACGCTATACGATTCGGGTGCCTTGATGAGTTCGGATCCTCTCGTCCTGGCCGTCGAGCAGTTGGCGGCCGGGGAATCGCTGTCGGCGGCACAGTGCCAGGAGGCGGTCGCCGCGATCCTGGACAATCAGCCGCCGGAGGCCCAGACCAGGGCGTTCCTGACCGCTCTGCACCAGAAGGGCGAGTCGGCCGACGAGCTGCTGGGGGCCGTGAGGGCGATCCGCCAGCGGATGATCGCGTTTGATTCCGGTCCCGCGGCCGGCGACCGCCTGGACACCTGCGGCACCGGCGGCGACGGCGCCGCGACGGTCAATGTCTCAACCGCGGCGGCGATCGTGCTGGCCGCCTGCGGTGTCCGGGTCGTCAAGCACGGCAATCGTGCGGCCACCGGAAGGTCGGGAAGCTCCGACGTCCTCGAGCGGCTGGGCGTGGCCGTGGATGTCGAAACCTCGGTGCTCCGGCATTGCCTCGACGAGCTGGGCATCGCCTTCCTGTTCGCACCAAGGTTTCATCCCGGGTTGCGCGGCGTGGCGGCGGTGCGGCGGCAGCTTCCGTTCCGGACCATCTTCAACATGGTGGGCCCGCTCTGCAACCCGGCCAGCCCCACGCATCAGCTCGTCGGTGTTCCCGGCGCTGACCAGGCCCGGCTGATGGCCGAGGTCCTGGCGCGGGCCGATTCGCTCCGCCGGGCCGTTGTGGTGACTGGCGGCGACGGTCTCGACGAGGTGACGCTCGACGGTCCGACGCGGGTGCGCGTCATCGAGCCGGGGACGATCCGCGAGCTGGTCTGGAGCCCCGACGACTTCGGTCTGCCACGGGTACAGGCCGGCGAGCTGCGGATCTCCGGGCCCGAGGCAAGCGCCGATCGTCTGCGACGGATGCTCGCGGGCGACCCGGGCCCGGTACGGGCGATCGTGCTGGCCAACGCGGCGGCGGCCCTCTGGACGATCAGTCCCGGTCCCCTTCCCGCTTTGGTGAACCGCGCGGCCTGGGCCATCGACTCGAAAGCGGCGGCCCGGCTGGTCGAGCGCTGGTCCGAGCTGACCCGGGAGGGACGTTGAAGCCGGCCGCGCCAGAGGTTCGTTCGTCGGTGGAACCGGAGCCGGGCCAGGATCAGGACCCGATACCTGACCGGCCGGTGCTGGCGATCCCCGGCGCGACGATCGGGCGTCAGGTGTTCTGGCTGGCTGGCCCGGTGTTTGTCGAACAATCATTGCTCTACCTGATCGGCCTTTCGGACACGATCCTGGCCGGCCGCTATCTTGGCGCCGAGCATCTCGCGGGAGTGACGGTCGCCAGCTACCTGCTTTGGTTCCTGGGAACGCTTTTCACCATCGGCTCGATTGGCGGCACGGCGCTGGTGGCTCGGTCGGTGGGTGCGGGAC
>JBAUOX010000814.1:0-1898 GCA_049579985.1 Isosphaeraceae bacterium
GAAATCGCCGACTCGATTTCCTTCGCCATGGACCATCTTTAGCAGGAGGACATTCGACAACAGGCTGAAGAGTCCCTCCGCCGTCGCGAGGCCCAGTATCGGGCTGTGATCGAAACGTGCGCTGACGGCTTCTGGATGGCGAACGAGGAAGGCCGCATCCTCGAGGTGAACGACGCCTACGTGCGCTGCTCGGGATATCGCCGCGAGGAACTTGTGAGTATGCACATCTCCGACCTCGAGGCAAAAGCACAGCCGGCAGAGACCGCGGCCCGCATTCTCAAGATCCGACAGAATGGCTCCGATCTCTTCGAATCACTGCACCGAGCAAAGGACGGGACCGTCTGGCCCGTCGAGGCCAATGCAGCTTATTGGCCCAGCGCAGGAGGGGGACGGACCATGGTCTTCCTTCGCGACATCACCGAACGCCAACGGACCGAGTCGATCTTGCTGAAGGTCAAGGCGGCGGCGGAGGCTGCCAACCGTGCCAAGAGCGAGTTCCTCGCCAACATGAGTCATGAGATCAGAACTCCGATGAACGGGGTGCTGGGCATGCTCGAGCTGGCCCTGGAATCGGACCTGACGGGGCCGCAAAGACACTACGTGGAGATGGCCAAGATCTCGGCCGACTCGCTCCTGGGGATCATCAACGACATCCTGGATTTTTCCAAGATCGAATCCGGCAAGCTGGAATTGGAGTCGACTGGATTCGACCTCCGGGAAACCGTCGGCGATACGGTCAAGGCCCTGGCGGCGCGGGCCCAGAAGAAAGGGCTCGAGCTGATCCTCCACGTCCACCCCGATGTCCCCACCGCGGTGGTCGGCGACCCTCTGCGCTTGCGCCAGGTGATCGTTAACCTGGTGGGTAACGCGATCAAGTTCACGGAGCACGGGGAGGTGGCCGTCCAGATCGCGACCGAACCGCGCGACGACGAACAGGTTGGCCTGCATTTCTGTGTCACCGACACGGGCTGCGGTATCCCGCCCGACAAGCAGCAGCTCATCTTTGACGCCTTCAGCCAGGCGGACAGCTCCACCTCGCGTCAGTTCGGGGGTACCGGCCTGGGGCTTACCATCTGCACCCGACTGCTGGGCCTCATGGGTGGAACGGTCTGGGTCGAAAGCGAAATGGGAAAAGGCAGCAGTTTCCATTTCACAGCGCGGTTCGGCCGGCAGCTCCAAACGATCGTCGAAGAACACGCCGAGCCAATCGCTGCCGAGGGCCTGCTCGCACTGGTGGTCGACGACAACGCGACGAACCTGGCTGTCCTGGAAGAGCTGCTTTCCAACTGGAGGATGAGGCCAAAAGGGGTGAACGGAGGGCGGGAAGCTCTGGCGGAAATGGAAGCCGCCGCGGCCCGGGGCGCCCCCTACCGGCTGGTGCTCCTCGATTCCCGGATGCCGGACCTGGAAGGCCTCGAGGTTGCCCGCGAAATTCGCCGGCGACCCGGTCTCCCCGAAGTGATCCTCATGCTGCTCTCGTCCGACGACAAGCCTGGCGACATGGCCCGCTGCCAAGAACTGGGCATCTCCTTCTTGCGGAAGCCGGTCAAGCAGTCCGAGCTGCTGGACGCCATTCTGACCGTACTGCACAAGACTCCCAGGAAAACCAGTTACATCACCACGCCTCGACCCGCTCCCGCAAGTCCGCACGGCACACTCCACATCCTCCTTGCCGAGGACAACGAGGTCAACCAGGAGTATGCGGTTGAGTTGCTCCAGAGACGGGGGCACACCGTCGTGGTCGCAAACAACGGCCAGGAGGCCCTGGCCGACTGGGAGATGGGGACGTTCGACATCGTTTTGATGGACGTCCAGATGCCCCTGATGGACGGCTTTGCCGCCACGGCCGCCATCCGCCAAAGGGAGAATGCCACCGGCAGGCACACGCCGATCATCGC
>JBAUOX010000815.1:0-3981 GCA_049579985.1 Isosphaeraceae bacterium
CCAATACTTTTTAACTCGTGCGCAGCAAGGCAAGAGCCGTATGCCGTCGAACGACCCCGGAGCACCTCTATGAGCGTTAACCTATGCGTCTGGGGTGATTTCGCCTGCTTCACCCGCCCGGAGATGAAGGTAGAGCGGGTCACCTATGACGTCATCACCCCCTCGGCCGCCCGCGGAGTGGTCGAGGCCGTCTACTGGAAGCCGGAGATCCGCTGGCGGATCGACCGGATCCACGTCTTGAATCCAATCCGCTTCACCTCGCTCCGCCGCAACGAGGTGGCCAGCAAGGTGCCCGCCACCAGCGTCGCGCGAGCGATGAAGACCGGGAAGGGCAATCTGGGACTGTTCATCGAGGACGATCGCCAGCAGCGCGCCGCGACGATTCTCCGGGACGTCGCCTACATCATCGAAGCGCGATTCGACATCCTCTCCGGCGAGCCCAACGCCGGAAAGCACCTCGACCAGTTCAACCGCCGCGCCCGCGACGGCCGCTGCTTCCATCGCCCCGTCCTCGGCTGCCGCGAATTTCCCGCCGACTTCTCGCTCATCGAGGACGGCCAGGCAATGCCCGCGGCCGCCCCCGAACTCCGTGGCGAGAGGGACCTGGGATACATCCTTCACGACATTGATTTCGCCCACGGCATGACTCCGCGTTTCTTCCGGGCCACGCTCCGCGACGGCGTCCTCGATGTCCCGCCCTTCGAGGCGAAGGAGGTGCAACGATGACGCAGGTGCCCTCCGGACTGCTGCCGGCACTGGTCGCCTACTACCGCCGGCTCGAGGCCGATCCCGAACAGGGTGTGGCCGAATATGGATTCAGTCGCGAAAAGATCCACTTCGCAGTGGTGCTCGAACCCGATGGTGCACTCTTTGCGCTCGACGACATTCGCGATCGCAACGAGAAGGGCAAGCCGATCCCGAGGCTGGAACTCGTCCCCGACGGCGGGGGCCGTTCCGGGACGGGCCTGAAACCCTTCTTCTGCTGGGACAACACGGGCTACGCCCTGGGACGCGATGACAAGGACAAGCCCGAGCGCGCAGTCGCGATGTTCGCCGAGTTCCGCAAGCTCCACCTGGCCCACCGCGAAGGGCTGGCCGGGGACGAGGGCTTCACCGCGCTCTGCCGCTTCCTGGAGCAATGGGAACCCGCCCGCGCGGAAGAGCTCCCGAACTGGGAGGAGGTCGCCGGTCAGAACGTCGTGTTCAAGGTCCGCGGTCGCACGGGCTATGTCCACGGGAGCGAGGCGGTCCGCTCGGTCTGGCTGAAGTGCATCGCCGCGCCGGGTGAGGAGGGATCGGCCGCCCACGGCATCTCGCTGATCAGTGGCGTGGAGGAGGAACTCGCCAGGCTCCATCCCCAGATCAGCGGCGTGGCCGGCGCCAACACGACGGGTGCAGCGATCGTCTCGTTCAACCTCGCCGCCTTCGAAAGCTACGGCAAGTCCCAGAGCTACAACGCCCCGGTCGGCGTGCGCGACGCATTTCGCTACACCACCGCGCTGAACCGCCTGCTCGCCGATGGCTCGCGGAGGGCGCGCATCGGCGACGCAACGGTCGTTTTCTGGTCCGACCGCGCCGAGGGGTCTGGCGCGGAGGAGATGCTCAGCCTGTTCTTCGGAGACCAGCACCCCCAGGGCGATCCGGCGGAGCACGCCGCCACCGTCGATCGCGTTCGGAGTTTCCTCTCCGCAGCCGCGCAGGGACGACTCGGCGACGTCCTGAAGGAACCCGACGCCCCGTTCTTCATCCTCGGCCTCTCACCCAACGCCAGCCGCCTCAACGTCCGCTACTGGCTGGCCGGCAGCGTGCAGCAGTTCGCGGAGCGCCTGGCACGTCACGTCGAGCAGTTGGAGATGACAGGGGCCCGTCCGGAGGACCCGCCGCTCACTATCCGGCGCCTGCTGCTCGAAACCGCCCGCGAGCCCAAAGACATCGCACCGCAACTGGCGGGACAGCTCGCTAGGGCAGTGCTCGAGGGGACCCCGTATCCAAGAGCTCTCTTGGATACCATCCTTCGCCGGGTACGCATCGAAGCCAACATCAATCACGTGAAGGCGGCATGCCTGAAGGCCTACCTCGTTCGTAATGGAGACATGACCATGGAGAGTTCCCTTAACAAACGCCATCCCGAGCCCGCATACCACTGCGGCAGGATGCTCGCCCTTCTCGCATTCTCCCAGGATGAGGCAATCAAGTCCGACAACGCTGGCGTCGTACGGCGCAACATGGGCGCGGCCATGGCGACTCCCGGCCTCGTCCTCGGTCGTTTGATCCGCGGGGCGGAAGTCGGACACTTGCCGAAGCTGGAGGGCGATGTCCAGACATTTGTGCGCGACGAGTTGCAGAGCATTTGCGTTAGCCTGGGCGACCGAATCCCGTCGAACCTCGATCTCACCCGGCAGGGCGTTTTTGCCTTGGGCTTCTACCAAGAGCAGAGCTTCCTGGAGGAAGCTCGAAAGGCGATTCGGAATCGCCGTCTCCACCGGAGCGACCAGGGCGATTGGATGGCCAGCCGCCTCGAGGTGTGTGTAGCGAACGCGCTCGCTCGAGCAGGGATTCGATACGTCTACGAGGTCCGCTCCGTCCTGGAGTCCGGTCAGGAGCGATGGCCTGATTTCTTCATCGAGGGAACCGTTCCCCGGGAGCACGTCTACTTAGAGGTGCTGGGCTACTCCTCACCCGAATATAACCAGCGTTGGGAAAACAAGCTCGACGCCTACGAAAAGAAGGGGATCACACCGACTGGGGGCAAGAACGGCCGCTTGGCCATCCTGGATTGGCGTAGTAGGTGGGGACCAAATCCCGAAAAGTCGCCTGCCTACCCATCTGACGCCGACATCATCGACGCAATTCGCCCACACCTGCCCATACCCGAGGCCGCAGAACCACAGACCCTTGACCATCCAGCATCCGACAATGGAGGACCATCCGGTGAGTAATCCGATCGCGAACCGTTACGACATCGTGTACTACTTCGACATCTCTGACGGCAACCCCAACGGCGACCCCGACGCCGGGAATCTTCCCCGCATCGATGCAGAGACGCTCCAGGGCCTCGTCACCGATGTCTGCCTCAAGCGCAAGATCCGCAACTTCGTCGGTGTTACCCACGGCGAGCAGCCCCCGCACGAGATCTACGTCAAGGAAAGGGCCATCCTCAACCAGCAGCATGATCGTGCGTGGCAGAAAGTCGACCCCAAGGCAACCGCTGATCAGAAGAAGAAGCTCCCCAAGGAGCAGGGAAAAGCACGCGAGCTCACGGCATGGATGTGCAAGAACTTCTTCGACATCCGCGCCTTCGGCGCCGTCATGACGACCGACGTCAACTGCGGCCAGGTCCGCGGCCCCGTGCAGTTCGGATTGGCACGCTCCCTTCATCCCATCGTCAGCCACGAGCATGCCCTGACCCGCTGCGCCGTGACGAATGAGAAAGATCTGGAGAAAGAACGCACCATGGGCCGCAAGTTCACCGTCCCTTACGCCCTCTATCGGGTTCACGGCTACATCAACCCCAACCTCGCGGCTGGGTCCAACGGCACCGGCTTCTCCGAGGATGACCTCTCCCTCCTCAAGCGCGCACTCGACCAGATGTTCGAGCTCGACAGGTCCGCCGCCCGGGCCAACATGCGGCCCGTCGCCTGCATCGCCTTCCGCCACGAAAGCCCCCTGGGCAACGCTCGCGCGGACCGGCTCTTCGCCCGCGTCGCCTGCAAGCCGAAGCCGGGAGTCCAGCCGCTTCCCGGCCAGTCCGGCGGGGACGAAGGCGACGCCAGCGACGCCCGCCCGCCCCGCTCCTCCTCCGACTACGAGCTGACGGTCGACGAGGCGGACCTTCCCGCCGGCGTAACCGTCGAGCGCTGGATCGACTGGACCTAACCCCATGCCATACGCCGAATCCGACTTCCTGCCGATCTCGGCTCTGCAGCATCTCATCTTCTGCGAGCGCCAGTGCGCGTTGATCCACCTGGAGCGGCAGTGGGC
>JBAUOX010000816.1:0-7034 GCA_049579985.1 Isosphaeraceae bacterium
TCGTGCTCCAGTCTTTTCCAGGGAAGCTCGATGGTGAACCGGCTTCCCCGGCCAGGCTCGCTGCGCACCGAGACCACGCCCCCCAGCAGTCCGGTCATCTTGCGGACCAGCGAGAGCCCCAGCCCGGTGCCCGCATACTGACGGGCCAGCCCGCTGTCAACCTGCGTGAACGGCTCGAAGATCCTGCCCAGGTCCGCCTCCTGGATTCCGATCCCCGTGTCCCAGACCGTCAGCGCGATGATCCGACGGGTGAAGTCGCCCACGACGTCCAGCCCGAGCGAGCCTCCCATGGGGGTGAACTTGACAGCGTTGCTGAGCAGGTTGACGAGGATCTGTTTGATTCGCTTTTCGTCGGTCTCGATGACCTTGATCGAGCTGTCGACGTCCAGGAAGACCTGCAACTTCATTTTGTGCGCCGATTCCCTGATCAGCCGGATCGACGCCTCACAGACCGCGGCCACATCGACCGGGCCGGGCTCGCAGCTCAGCTTGCCCGCGTCGATCTTGGCGACGTCGAGGATGTCGTTGATCAGCACCATCAGGTGGCGGCCGCTGGTCGCGATATCCTCCAAGGCCGAGGCCTGGCGCGGGCTGACCGGGCCATAGACGTGTTCCAGCATGGCCTCGGACATGCTGAGCACGCCATAGAGGGGGGTCCTCAGCTCGTGGCTCATGCTGGCCAGGAACTCATCCTTCAGCCGCGCGGCGCGGGCCAGCTCGGCGTTGGCCGCCACCAGATCTTCGGAGTGGCGGCGAAGGGCCGCTTCCATCCGCTGGCGCTCGGACATGTCGCGCATGATGGTCGAGTAGAATTCGAGCCGGCCCTGGGAGTCGTGGTGCCCGAGGATGATCTGCGAGACCGGGATCGTTTGCCCTTGCCAGGTCACGAAATCGGTCTCGCCCCTCCACACACCCGTGCGCGCGGCCGTGGGAAGGCCTTCCTCGTTGATGATCCGAAATGCGCTTGCGGGGTGGGCATCCGCGATCATGAGCGGCTCTCGCTCCGGCGATCGTCCCAGGGCCGCGCTGAAGGAGCGATTGAGATACAGGACCGTGCCCTGGGAATCGGCCATTCCCACGAAGTCGGGAGAGGCTTCGACGATGTCGGCGAGCCGGCGCATCTGCTGTTCAACCTGCGTGCGCACGGCGACCTCTTCCGTGAGTGCCCGGTTGAGCGCGGCCAGTACCTCCTCGGACCGTTTCTGCTCGGTGATCTCGGTCACGGTAACGCCGACTGAAATCACAGTTCCCTCCAGGCCCAGGACCGGGTAGAAGCTCTGGAGGAAGGATCGCAGCTCCCCCGGCCGGGCGGGTGTCGTGGCCTGGAGTTCCATTCCGGTGAAGGATCTGCCCGTCTCGAAGACCTCGAGCAGGAAGGGTTCGACCTTCTCGGCGATCTGGGGCAGCAGGTCGCGAAGCGAACGACCGAGATGGGCTTCGAGTGGAATGCCGTTGATCTCGGCCAGGCAGTGGTTGATCCGGACGAAGCGGCGGTCGCGATCGAAGAAGGCCAGGCCGACCGTGGCGTTGGCCAGCATCGACTCCAGCTCGGCGGTCCGAGCGGCGACCCGCTCTTCAAGACGCGCGTTGAGCGCCCTGCTCTCTTCCTCGGCCTGTTTCCGCTCGCTGATATCGAACACAACGCCGTTGAAAACCAGCTCCTCTTCCTCGACGTGCGGGCTGGACAGGCCCTGAACCCACTTGAACTGCCCATCGCGCCCGAGGACGCGCCCTTCGAATCGCCAGTCGCGCCGTGCTGAGATCGCCTCCATCACCGAACTCAGAAAGTCCTCTCGGTCATCCGGATGAACTCCTGATCCCAGGAACCAGCCGGGCGAATCCAGGGGGATCTCGAGGTTGAGGATCTCCTGGGCCCGTGGGCTCAGGTAACTGAAATAGTGCGTACCGTCCGGCCGGACGCGGAACTGGTAGACCACGCCGGGAATGTTCCGCGCGATGTCGCGGAATCGCCGCTCGCTGGACATCAGCTCCTGCTCGGCCCAGCGGCGCTCGGTGATGTCGGTGATCATCTTGAGGACGCCGATGACCCGCCCTTCGTCGTCCTTCAGTGGACTCGCCGAGACAATCGCCCAGAGCGGGCTGCCGTCGCTGCAACGAAACTGGAAGTCGTGGGTCTCGCCGATCCCTTGCCGGCGGCGTTCCAGGTAGACCTGGAATGCCGCTCGTAGTTCCGGCACCACGAAGTCGATGAGTGGGCGTCCTTCCAGCTCGCCCACCGAGTAGCCGAGCATCTCGGCCATGCGGGCATTGACAAAAGTCGTCCGGCCTTCCAGGTCGTGGAGCCAGACTCCCTCCCGTGCCGTCTCGACGATCCGCCGGTACCGCTGCTCACTCCGGCGAAGTGCCTCCTGGGCCAGCTTGCGCTCGCTGATATCCCGCAGGACAGCAACGAACATCTGGATGCCATGGACATGAATTTCGCTGACCCCGATCTCGATCGGGAAGGTCGAACCGTCCTTGCGCAAGGCAAGGATCTCTCGATCGACGCCCAGCACTCGACTCTCGCCGGTTGACTTGAACCTCGCCACGTATTGCGCGTGCTCCTCGCGATGCGGCGAGGGCATGAGCAGCGAAACGTTCTTCCCCACGATCTCCTCGCTGCTGTAACCAAAGATCTTCTCGGCGGCCGGGTTGAACGACCAAACGATGCCCTGGTCGTCGATGGTGATGATGGCGTTGACGGCCGTCTTCACGATCGCCGCCATCCTGGCCTGGCTTTCTTCGAGCGATCGTTCGGTCTGCTTCTGCTTCGAGATGTCCTGGAGAATGCCTCGAACCTGCACGACCTTGCCATCCTTGACGACCAGCACGCCCTTTGATCTTACCCATTTTCTCGTACCTTTCGCACCGGCGATCTCCAGCTCCAGGTCGAATGGCAGAGCCCTGGTGATCGCATCATTCACGGCCCGTTCGAGCTTTGGTCGCGAGTCCTCCGTGTAAAAACTTAGCGCCCACGCCACATCCGGCTTCAGGTCGGGATCGACTTCATGGATCCTGGCGACTTCCTCCGTCCACCTTTCTTCCATTGTTTCGACATCGAACTCCCAGCCACCGATGCTGGCGATCTCGCCGGTCATGTGGAGCAGGTCGTTCTTGGAGCGCAGCGGCTCCTCGGCCTGGAGACGTCGGCTGATGCTCCGGGCCACCAGGAAGTCGCCGCGACTGCGGCTCTGGTCGAGACTGCTCACGACGTCGGGATCGACCATGCCAGCGCGAAGCGCATGCAGGGCTGCTTCCGCTTCGGCCAAGCGCAGCCGCAAGCTTTCATTCAGGCTCGCCAGTTGCGCGTAGGACGGCTTCTCCGAGGCGAGGGTCGGTCGAACTTCGCCGTCAAGGCACATGGTCTTTTCCCAAGTTCTTGATCAAGGGAAAGGAAGCCTTGATCACGGCACCCGCACCGGGCGCGGAGATGATGGATAGCTCTCCGCTCACGAGCGAGACCCGTTCTCTCATGCCGAGCAGGCCCAGGCTTTCCCCCCCAGCCGACCGCTCCAGCGCGGCCTCCGGGTCGAAGCCGCGTCCATCGTCGGAAACCGAAAGCTCGAGCTTACCCGCGTCAAGCCGGAGTCGGATCAGGAGATGGACGGGCTCGGCATGTCGTAGGGCGTTGGTGATTGCCTCCTGGACGACTCGGTAGCAGACAGTCTCCAGCTCCGTGTCCAGACGGCCGATTCCCTCGTCGGCCTGGAAGCGAAGATCCAGCCCGGTGCGGTCGGCCAACGACTCGACGTGACGGCGAAGGGCTGTCACCAGGCCGAAATCGTCGAGCAGGGAAGGATGGAGGTCGAGCGAAAGCCTCCTCACCTTGGTGATCAGTCGCGCGACCAGGTCGAGGCAGCCGTCAACGGCTTCGCGTGCGATCTCGCTGCCCACGCCCTTCTTGATTGCGGCCAGGTTGAGGTTGAGAACCGCCAAGATCTGGCCGATCTCATCGTGCAGCTCACGCGCGATACGCCGCGACTCTTCCTCGCGCACCAGGATCAGCTTGTGCGACAGCGACTCGAGCTGGCTGCGGCCGCGCGTGACATTTTCGAGCAGCTCCGTGTGCGCCAGGGCCAGGGAGATGATCCCGCCGACTTCCTGTGCAATCTCGGTCTGCGGTCCGCTGAAACTCGCCGGGCCGGGGCCGCCAAGCAGGAGGACTCCGAGCAGCCGGTCGTGATGACCCAGGGGGACAGCCATGAGAACGTCTATTCCCGCGGCATGGAGCTGCCGGGGCACGACAGGCAGCTTCGCGCCTTGTCCGAGCAAGTGGATGACCGGACAGAAACTCTCGGGGCCGGTCTCGAATGCCACGCCCAGGTCACCGATCTCGAGCTGGTCTTCCAGCTTCGCCAGCGGCTGGCCCGCTCCGTCCTCGGCCAGGAGGGTGAGTGTCTGCCCCCGCGGTTCTTGCCGGTAAATCGCGGCGTGCGAGTGGGGAATCAGGTCGCGCAACAGAGGCAGAACCTGGCCCGCGATCTCCGCGGCCGAATCCGCCATCAGGATCGCCCGGTCGATCCTCCGCAGCAGATCCAGACGGCGGGAATACTCACGCAGCTCTGCCATCGTCTGGCGCGAGGAGACGATCTCCTTTTGCAATCGCCTGAATCGATTGAGCCGGGTGATCGTCCGCACGCGGGCACGGACTTCGGCCCGATCGATGGGCTTGGTGATGTAGTCGTCAGCTCCTGACTCCAGCCCCTCCAGACGTGATTGCCGTTCGTCGAGGGCCGTCACCAGCAGGATCGGAATCTCGGCCATTCCCGGATGAGACCGGATTCGCCGGCAGGCTTCCAGGCCGTCCATCCCGGGCATCATCACGTCGAGCAGGATCACGTCGGGCCGGCCGGTTTCGACGAGCTGCATCGCCTCCTGACCACTGCCGGCGAGCACCAGCTCGTAGCCCTGCCCCTCGAACACCGAGGCCATCGACTTCAAACCCAGCGGTTCGTCGTCGACGATCAAGAGCACCGGTCGGGTCCCATGATTGAGGGCTGAATTCTCTCGCCGGTCGGATTTAGCCTTGGATCCTACGCCTCTGTCCACGTGAGTCTGGCCTTCTGGTGGCACAGATCTGTGCAATGTAAAGCCCTAATCTGTTATTGTAAGCAGAGTCAGAGGGATTCACAAGGTTCTACTGTTCTCGTAAAGCCGTGATGCTTCGGTTAGCTCGTTCTTCTCGAAATCGGCGCGGTATTCGGCTCTCCCAAGCGACAACGGCCGACTCAAATTGTAACATCAAGAAATCATGAAGGACCCGAGGGAGCTTCGACCGGGTCGGGCGGGGCAGCGGCATGCTCGCACCAAGCTGGCTTTGCAAGGCGGACAAGCGGCAAGCGGCCGGCTCAGTTTGCATCATCCATCAGGAACAGTCCTGACTTGATCAGGAGACTCAAGAGATGAACGTCGTCCGAATCGTCATTGCCGACGACCACACCATCGTCCGGGGAGGAATTCGGCTCTTGCTCGAGTCGCTCGAAGGCGTGCAAGTGGTCGCGGAAGCCGCCGATGGCCACGAGGCCCTGGAACTGGTGCGCCAGCACCAACCTGACGTCCTGGTTGCGGACATCGCCATGCCTGGTCTCAACGGTCTCGACCTGGTGCGGCGCATGGGTGAGGAGTCACTGCCGACGCAGGCGGTAATCCTGTCGATGCACACCGACCAGGAATACGTCCACCGCGCCATCGCAGCGGGAGCCAAGGCATACGTGCTCAAGGGATCGGGGATCGAAGAGCTGGGCATGGCGATCCAATCCGTATTCCGTGGCGAGGTCTTCCTGAGCCCTGCGATCACCCGGCCCATCGTGGAGGGCTACCTCGACCCCCGCGGGTCCAGAGCGATTCCGGGCGGGGAGTTGACCCCTCGGCAACGCGAGGTGCTCCGTTTGATCGCGGAAGGAGAAACCACCAAGGCCGTCGCCAATCAACTGGGCATCAGCGCCAAGACGGTCGAAGCCCACCGTTCCCAGATGATGGAGCGTTTGCAGATCTACGACGTGGCTGGCCTGGTTCGCTACGCGATCCGCACCGGGCTCATCTCGTCAGACCCCTGAAGCAAGCCCTGGAGAAAATGTCCGTCTCACGACCTCGCACGTCCCCGCACCCCGGTGCGATTCCTCTGCTACCACGGAACCCGGCCCCGAACAAGGTCAGCTCAGCAGGGCGTACTCCCTCCTGCGCTCATCAGACCGGAAGACAAGCCGGTCCAGCTTGATGTGCCGAGCCCAGGCCGTCGGAGAAGCTCCGATCAGCACATCAGGAAATCCCCGATTGTGGATTCCAAGCACGATGCAATACTCATGAGGAGACTGATTGCGATTCTGCGACTCGAGCCTACGCCTACAGGGTCGATGGCTGGCTCCATACGAGTCGAATTCGCATTGTGACAGTCTCGTGGTGAGCGCCGTCAAGCTCATTGATTGGGTGCGTCGCGGAGCGCTGCGTATTCGGACCTGACACCGGGCGGGCCTTGAAAACGGGAGTTTACCATGAGAGGCGCCTTGCCGAAGAATAACGGCGTCATGAATCAACATGCGACCTATTCTTGTCGATCGCACGAGGAACTCGAGCCGCCGATGCCTCTTGAATCGTGCTGTCCCCGCTGTCAGGGGGAGCTGGAGTTGGTTCAGCCAGACCTGACTCGGGGCGACGCCTTGCTGGGCGTCTGCGCCAGGTGTCCTGCGTGGTTCGTGATCGATGGGCGTGACGGCACAATGACCGATCTCGGTCTCGCCGACCGGCTCTGCACGTCGTCACTGATCGCCATGTAGGATTGACCGATCACCGCAAATCAGGGACGCTCAGATGGTCACAACCGGCTCGACCAGCCCAGCGCATTCCTTAGTTCGTGAGCCTGGATCTGCCCCAGAGCGCTGAGGGCACCGCTTTCCTTGCTTGAGCGTTCAGACAATTCTCCGAGGTACGACAGTGGACGCGACCGTGTCCGGCCGATCGATCTACCGGCCGTGACGGCGACAGTGCCGTGCCGGGTTCTGTGCTCTACCGTTCTCCGAGCACGTCGGTTCCCCTCG
>JBAUOX010000817.1:0-6169 GCA_049579985.1 Isosphaeraceae bacterium
CAATGCCGGGTACGCCAATGCCGGGTAAGCCGGTCCAGGACCGTTCCGCGGCGGCGGGTCCCAAGGTCAAGTCATGTCAGTCAGTGTCTCCACCTGGCCGCAAGTATGCGCCGACGGCCTCAGTGAAGCCTGCCCCTCCAATGCCCATGCCGCCGCCTGGGCCCAGGGCGGATGGCGGCAAGCCGCCGAGTTCGGAGGCCAGGCCGGCGCGGAGGGTCATCGGTCTGGACCCGAAGATCGCGGAGGAAGCGGGTCTGTCGCTTTCGGGTCGGCCTGCGCGGAAGCGACCAGCGATCGCGCGGCGGCCGCCGCGCAAGGTGTTCGGGGTCAAGCGATCTGGAGAAGGCGAGGATGAACGCTGATCTCGCCGCTCCTGCCGCTCCCGCAGGGGTCTCCCAGCGGCTGGTGGCCGTCCTGGAAAACGTGGCGATCGCCCGCGATACCTACCGGTTGCGGTTGGACGACCCGATCCTGGCGCGGGCCATTCTTCCGGGACAGTTTCTGATGATCCGGCCAGCCGCCGAGGGCGCCGATGATCCTTTGCTGGGACGGCCGTTCGCGCTTTATGACGTGACAACCGACGCCGCGGGCGCTCCCACTGCCGTGGATGTCGTCTACCTCGTGGTCGGCCGCGGCACCGCCGCACTGGCTCAGCGCAGGCCAGGAGAACAGCTATCGGTCTGGGGACCGCTGGGTAACGGTTTCGGCCCACCGCCTGCCGGCCCTGTCATCTTTGTCGCCGGCGGCATTGGCCAGACGCCGTTCCTGGCCCTGGGCCGGTGGTGGCTGGGCAAGATGTCTTATGGATTGCAATCGAAAGGTCCCGATCCGCCCTGCCCCGGTTCGGCCGTCCGGCTCTCCTCATCGTCCTCGGCGACCTTGCTCTATGGCGTGCGCACCGCCGCGTTGCTGGCGGGGGTCAATGATTTCCGCCAGGAGGGAATCGACGTCGAGATTGCGACCGACGACGGTTCGGCCGGGCACCGAGGGTTCGTGACCGAACTCTTGGCTCGCCGGCTGAAGCAGGGAGAGCGCCCTGCGCGGATCGTTGGCTGCGGCCCTTCCCCCATGCTCGCGGCCCTGGCGCGTCTCGTCGAACCTTTCGATATCTCCTGCGAGGTCTCGCTCGAGAACCACATGGCATGCGGCTTCGGAGCGTGCTTCAGTTGCGTCGCCCCGATCCGCCAACCCGATGGCACGATCGACCTCCGCCGCGTCTGCGTTGAAGGGCCTGTCTTCGCGGCGTCGGCCGTGGAATGGCCGGCGTCGGCGTCGCCGCACTGACCACCGAGAATTCGGACCCGCGAAGGTCGCCGAACGTGGCGACCTTGCTCACCGTCGTGCCCGCGTCTGGGCGCGGATCATGTCCCGGAGCCGTGCCGCCTGCTCGTAGTCTTCGCGTGCGACCGCCTCGTCGAGTTGCTCGCGCAGGGTCTTTTCGACTGCGTAGTTCTTGCGGACTTCCTGTTCGAACAGGCGAAGTTGCTCGATGAGCGAGAGGTTGGGCGAATCGCTCGACTCGTTCTCTCGGTTGTCCCACCAGGTGCGTTGGTGGGCGGCCAGCTTTTCCATGCCCTCGCGGAGGGCGTCGATGGCTTCCTCGGGGCGCCTGCGTTCGATCGCGAGCAGGGCCTGGGCCTGAGTGCGATGGAACTGGACCAGGCCGCGAGACTGTTCGTGAGAGGCGATGTAGTCTTCGTCATTGCCGTGGCGGCGAACGAGGTCCATGAGGGCTAGGGTGTGGTCGGCGTCGAGCATTGCCTTGTCGTAGCGACGGAGCGAGAGCCAGGCCATCCGGCGATGAAAGAACTGGGTGAACTCGCGATCCGCCTCGTCGCGGTGTTCCTGGTCCATCGTCCAGGGAGGAGCCTTACCCCCTGGCGCCTGTCCGCGACTGGCCGCACTGTAGCGGAGATAGTCGAGATAAGTCGCAAACCCATGCGGTCGTGCACCATCGGGACGCCCGGAGATCTCGAGTTGAAGCACGCCCAACTCGACACGAATCTGCAAGACGCTCCGCCCGTCGCGAGCACGTAACTCGCGTGCCAGCACCTCGCCCGGTTCCGGATCATAAGGCCAACCCTGGATCACATCATCCAAGTCCCGTCGCATCAGAGGCTCCCGGTCCGCCGACGTGAGAGAACGCGAAACGAGCGTATGATCTGTTATCCGATTCCGAGCAGAAATCGAACCGAAAACGACCTGACCGGGGAGGGCAAATGTCCAGTCCGAAGCTCGGCCGTCTTTCACCGATTCTTGCTCAGGAATTATAGCCCCGAGACTCTCCAAATCCTACAGCACGTTTCGAACGGAGTATCGAAAATCCACGGTGTGAACCATGAGCTCAACATGTCCCACATCACCCCCTGTGGGAAGCATTGTCGCTGGGCGGGAAATCTAATTGTCGCTGATCAAGTCTTTTCCCGGTTCGTGGGTTGGGATGAATTGGTGCTCTTGAAACCGCGTGCCTCGCCTGGCACAATATCCTCTTCTTCGCAGACGACCACCACGCATGCCCTCCTAGCTCAATTGGCAGAGCAGCTGACTCTTAATCAGCGGGTTGTAGGTTCGAGTCCTACGGGGGGCACTCCTGAATCTGGCCGCACGAACCCGTCAAAACCCGTCGCTCCCCACGACTTGCGGCAAACCCAACAAGAGCCGCCATCACGTCTCAACCCGACTGCTTCCGACCGTATCCGGCCCCCGCGCGCTACCCGTGGCGCTACCCGCGTTTGCGCAGTGGCGCCCGCCCTCGACGATAACCCCGGCCTGGCCGCCGTGGTCGAAGCATGGCCCGACCTGCCCGAGGCCCTGAAGGCCGGCATCCTGGCGATGGTCAAAGCCGCCCAAACCTGAGATGCCCTGCGGCGAGATGACCGGGCCCGGTCGCCTTTGCCGGTTCGCTCCCAGCCACGGACCCGAGGCGACCCGCGCCAGTATCGTGGCCATGGCCAAGGCCGCCCGGCCCTGAGCCCCCCGACGAGAGAAATTGAGCCGCGAGCACAGGACTAGGTTTCTTCCCTGGCTAGCTCTTACCCGGTGGTGTCGGTGGTGAGGGGAGAGGTTCCGTCGCCGTGTGTGGCCCGCTCACGAGGCTCGTCTTGTAGTTCCTGAGCGCATCCTCCGCCGCTTGAACACTCTGCTGGTGTTCCGCGAGCTCGGCGTTCGTCAGCTCCCTCGCCCCCTTCGGCGTAAGGATCGCCATCTGGATCGGGTCGGCTACCCCTCCAGGATGCGTTTTGATAGCGTGCTCGAGCGTCCACAGAACGGCGAAGATTCCGTCGCCGAGATTTGGGATACTTGGCTGCCAGAAGATCCGACGGATGAAGGCCAGGAAGGGATCGGCAATTGCCTGCCCGGCGCCGATCGAGATGAAGGGGAGTTGCTCCGTCGCCTCTTCCGGAGCCCCCTGTTGATCAAACTGGAAAAGGCAGGGGTTCCCCTGCACAAGCACCGCGAGCATCGTATGCGCTACGGCGCTCTGTAAGGCGGCCTGCTGCCCAACCGCTTGAGCGGCCTGCGCCGCGATCTGAAGCTCCGGGAGCAAGTGAGGGGCAAGCTTCTCACGCACCTTTACCATCGCCTCGTGAGGTTTCCGTGGCGCGGAGCCGCTCTGTGTCGAGAACGTGTGACGGTCGTTTGGGTCGGTCTGGGTCCAAAGGTTGTCAATAGCCCCGATGATCCGCTGGCCAAGGCCGATGGCCCCGGACACCCCAACGATGACGCGACCGCTGATGATCGTCAGCTTCTTCGTAGGCTGAAGTATCGTATTGTGTCCCATCGCCTGGTATGTCGCCGCTCCGTCTGAGCCGACGACGATGCCATCCTTGCACTTTACACCCACGATGAGTGTCATGCTTCAACCCCTGAAGACACTCTTTTCCTTCATTTCCGGATAGCGCTCGTAGATTGCGCGGACCAAGGAAGTGAAGGATTGGCCGCGCACCCATTGAACGATTTTCCCCACGTAGTCCGCGACTCCACGTGGGAGGCTCGCCTTCAGCACATTCGCACGATCCATTCCCTCGGCGGTCGCAGCATACTCCGTCCAGTTGCCTTGGCAAGACTGCGACAATTGGGCAAGTCCCTGAAAGGTAAGAATGCTCGCATCGGAGTAGACGTTCGAGTCGAACGGGCCGTAGTTGTACGGCTCAAAGTGATAAAAATCCTCCCCGCGGACCTCAACCGGAAGGTTCCTCTCGAGCAGGAAAAGAGACTTCTGTAGCTGGACTGGCGAGAGCGATGCGCCTCCCGCCGCGCTCAAGACGAGCAAGTTCCAGTCGCGGCGTTCCATGGGGCACCTTTGGGTCAAGTGTTCAATATTCGAGGCTCCACCGAACCCCACTATACACGAAGAAACTGCTTTCGTAACTGCATTGCATCAAGCGAAGCTCACCACGGCCGCAGAGCTGGAGCCGTTAGCCGAGAAGCGCTCGGTTAAGAGGATGGCGCTTCGCCCTGGCCATGGTGGCACCCGTCCCGGGGTGGAACGGGCAGGTGCCTCCGGCGACGGCCTCCGCACCGAACCCGCCTCGGAACCATGTTCACTGCGATGGTTGAATGCCGTAGACTGATGTTCGAAGCCGGGAGTCATGACCCGGCGATTGGCCGTTCCGGTGGGCGCGGCGAACCTTCATCCGCTCCGTCCCACCTGACGGCGCCCGCGTCGTGAGATGACGGCGACTTGGCCGCCGTGGTCGATGCGTGGCCGGAGGCGATCCAAGTCGGCATCTTGGCTCTGGTCAATCCCTCAAGGGGTGAACGATCCACAGGAGGACCCGATCACAGTCCTGCGTGGAAAGGCAGAGTGATGAGGGTCCTGTTCGGTCTGTCTCTTCATCGGAATCCGTTATATGACCGCTCACACGTACTTACCGATTCTCAAGGGAAAGCAAGGCGAGTACTGGGCGCTTCGCCTGCTAAAAGATTCGACTAGAGACCAAGTCGCCCCGATGATCGAAGTGGTTCCTCCGTCCGCGAAAAGGGATGTCAACAAGCAAGTCATCGTGACCGCCAGCAGAATAGCCAGATGCTGGCCGGCGAGGCGGATTCTGGTTGATTTCCACTTCATTCAAGGTTTCATTACGAGGGAATCCGGGGCAACGCCGATTGACGAGTTTTTTGACAATGCGCGGAAGGAGAAAATTGACGCCATCCCAGTAACTTCGCCTGGGAATGGAAGGGCTTATCAGGCCGCGGTTCGCCGAGTGCTCGAACTCGACAACCGCGGACTCGCGATGCGCGTGGGACCCGATGTCTCCCTGGACGAAGGCAAGCAAGTCAGGGCCATCGACATTCTCTTGACCCACCTGGGAGCGTCCGCCGATGTCGTGGATCTTGTGCTCGATTTTGGGACGGCTAGGGGACTCCATCCCAACCTGCTTTCGCACTCAATGCATACGGCAATAGCATCCCTCCCCCACCTTTCCGAGTGGCGCAGCCTAACCGTGGCTGGATCTTCATTTCCCAAGAACCTTGGAGAGATCCAGCAGGGCGAATGGACGTACATCGAGCGATCAGAGTGGTTAGCCTGGCGTGCTCTGGCGGGTCTCAAGCCCAAGATCGCGCGGCTTCCATGGTACGGCGACTATTCTGTGGGATCGCCTGACCTACCCTTCACGGGCATGGCCAACCTTCCTGCGAGTCTCCGTTACTCAGTCGGAGACGACTTCCTCGTCTGGAGGGGCTATTCTCTGAAGACCCATAGCCGTGGTTACCTGCAAATCTGTGACATTTGCGCGGATCTGTCCGGGCGATCTGATTTCGCCGGGGCGAGCTTCAGTCATGGGGATTCGGAGATTCGAGCGAGAGGAGCCATGTCAGGTTCGCCTGGCGGTCCTTCGCAGTGGCGGGCATGGGCGACGAATCACTACATCGAGCTTGTCGTCTCTCAACTCGCCAATCTCCCCTCGCCTTGATCTTATCCCGAACTATCAGACGCAGGCGATCGCTACTGAGCGCCGAAACAAGCAGACCAGAGAGCTCCTTCTTCTTCTTGGTTCTCAGCCCATGAGTGATGCCGACCTCTTTGAGCGCTGCGGTAACTTCCTCTCGCCAAAGGAGTTGAACAATTGCTTCAGGATTCACTTGCTCGTTCTTCTGAGCGTGACGGATCTGCGTCAGTTCGACGATGCCATCCTTTTCTTCGGCAAGCATAATCCCCCAACAC
>JBAUOX010000818.1:0-8958 GCA_049579985.1 Isosphaeraceae bacterium
CCCGCTCCTTCCTGACAAGTCCCATTCTCCAAAGCTCCAAAACCGCCGCACCTTACCAAAGAATCTGGGATTCTCCCATTGACGATTTCCCCCCTCCACCGGCACGCGCAAAAGCTGACGTGCACCCGTGGGGCGGGGTCGGGCTCGGATTCGGCTTGCGGGGGGAAATCTAGGCTACTTCGAGTTTCAATCCCCTCGGAGTTGGGGCGGGGTCGGGCTCGGATGCACGCCTTTTGGGACTGTCGTGGCTCAGATCTGGTTTCAATCCCCTCGGAGTTGGGGCGGGGTCGGGCTCTGCGGTCGCTGCAACGACTGGCCCGACATGAGCTTGGGGAGCGGTTTTCCGTATCCTCCCGAAAACGGTACAAAACTCGGCTCGCTTTCTCTGGCACCCGGGTCTCCTGGAAAACGCAAGAGACGCGAGAAGAACAGGTTGGGGCAGGTCGTAACCGGGGCCCGAAATCGGGTCAATCAAGGTTTCGAATTCCGCCAGAGTAAGAAAAGAAGAGCCCGACCACCGCGAAGTGGCACAGGAACACGACAAGGAGACCGGCGGAAACCGGAGACCAGGCGCGGTCCCGTTCATTCCCCTCGAAACGGGGCAAGGCAGGCGGTGTCCGCGAGCCTAGACGATGAACACGATCTCGTCGCCGGGACGGGTTTCGAGCTCAGCCAGGCCCAGGAAGACTGCCTTCTTCCGGCAGGCCGCGCAGATCGGGTAAATGATCACCCGATCCTGGGACGGCTCAACCAGGGTGGTCAAATCCGCAACCAGATTGTCAAAGAGCCGATGGTCCAGGACCATCTCAAAGACACTATACTGCACCCGGCCGCCGTAGTCATCCAGGCACCGGGCGATCCGCGTCCGCCGCGGGGTGTCGGGGATGTCATAACAGACCAGGTAGCGCAGGGTCTCGCCATCGGCGGCCACGGCTCAGTCTCCATAGAGGAAAGGCCGGTAGGGCGCCTTGCCGCGGAGGTCGGCGACCAGCCGCTCGATCTGGCGGTCCATCAGGTGACGGACCGCGATCTTCTCGCCCCCCTCCGCGTCGCGCAGCAGTTTCAACAGGTGTTTTTCCCATTCCGCGAGCACGATCTTCAGACCGGCCCGGGTCGCCCGGACGCCTCCGGGACGGTCGGGGTCGGGCTCGAAATGCTTGGCCCGGAGCATCCCCAGGTTGCAGGCGCGGACCACGAACCGGTCCACCACCGGGTGCCGCAGCTCCTCCAGCAAGTCGAGTGCCAGGCTGGGGCGGCCGGAATGGACCTCGTGGAAGAAGCCGATCGCCGGGTCGAGGCCCCGGGCTTCCAGCCGGCCGGCCAGCAGGTTGCCCAGCAGGACGTAGCCGAAGGAGAGCAAGGCGTTGGCCGGGTCGGGTGAGGGATGCTGGCGGCGGGCCGTGAAACCGATCTCGCCGCGGAACGTCGTCGCCAGCGCGCCGAAGTAGTGCCGCGCGGCAGTCCCCTCATGGCCCAGCAGCGACTCGGGGGACATGGCGGCCTCGATGCCCGTCACCATGGCTTTGAGCGCGGAGATGGCCGCGGGCAGCGCCGGGTTCCGGCTGTCGTTGGACTGGTGGCCGGCCAGCACTGCCATTGCATTCCGCGCCTTGGCCCACACCACATGGCGGGCCCGCACCAGGCGGGCCGATGCGTCATTATGGGCGGCATATTGCAGGACGCGGAGGTCGCCACAGCGGTCAGACCCTGGGCAAAGCCGGCCCCGGAACCGGCCGTCGCGGCGGAAGAAAGCGACCGCCACGCCCCGGTCCAGGCAGGCCAGCATCGCCTCGCTCGTGATGTGGGCCCGGCCGACCAGCGCCACCAGCTCGAGCCGGTGCAGCTCCACCTGCCGGGGCGGCAGATCGGCTGGCTTTGCCTCGACGGCGTTCTCCATCGCCTCCTCGGGGATCGTGACTTCCAGCGACTCGCTCCGGAGCCGAACCGTCGCGCCGGGCTCGGTGATGTACAGGGTTGGCATGGCTGCTCTCATGATCCAGGTTCCACGCGGGAACGAGCCTGACCGTTTCACCTGGCGACCGCCGAACGATACGTTCTTCCCTGGTCTGGAACGCCGTTCGAGCGTCCCTCATGACAGCGAACCCAGGATCGATGATATGCCGGCGGATCGCGGTGCCTTTGTCATGGGCTGGTCGGTCGAGGCGTATTCCTGGATGTCCGATCCTGGAGCAGAGAAAGTCGGAAGTCCTGTTCGTGAATCATGACCTGCGCGGTGAAAGGGGATGCGCGTGGCCGGCATGTGGATTTACGTCAGCGATAGCGGGCCGCATGCGGGCTGCGGCATCATCCTTTTCCTCATCGTCGTGTTGACGTTGGACGGCGGCGGCTGACATGGCGTGGCGGAGATTGTGGCACGATGAACTTGCTTGCCGACCCTCGGAGTCTGGAATCCGGTGACGTTGTGCACTATGATGAACCGGACAGTGCATGGCATGTTGCCGGTCATTCACAACTGCCACACGCGGGCCGCGGAGCCACGGAGCATGTCGGAACCGGAGTTTCCCGCCTGGGAGCGGAGGCTGTCCGTACTCCGCCGTCTCATTCTCGAGCAGGAGCACTCGCTCGAGCCGGCCCCTCGCGACTTGACGCCGTCCACATCATTCCTTCAAGAGGTCTGCCGGAGAGCCGGCCAGGGATTGCCCGCGGCGGTAAGCGACTGGCTCCAGCCGGACGCGGCCCAGTCGTTGCTGACCGAGAAGATCGACGGCTTCCGGCCGGAACGGGGAGATTTTCGCAACTGGTGCATCGCCGTGGTAAAGAACGACGCGATCTCACGGCTGCGACAGATGAACAAGGACGCTCTCGGACACGCCAGGACCGGGAAAGCCGGTGACGAATCTTCCGAGGAAGAGAGCTGGATGGGGGATCACGATCCATCCGGTGAGTCCTTGGAGTTGATGACGGAACAACTGGACCGGATCCGATCCCACCTCGATCGATGTCATTCTCAGCAGCAGGGGAGAATCGATTACCATGCCGTCCTGCTGGTTCACCTCCGTTGGTTTCTCAGCGAGCGCCTGCGCAAGGCGTTCGATCCGTGGGAGCACGCAGGGCTGGGCAATCGTTCCGAACTGGTGGAGTACTGTCTTCCCTGGCGGGCTGCCGAAAGCGAGCGACGATTCCAGCCGGGGTGGCCGATGATCCAGCAGATCTGGCAGGCGATGGCGGAAGAAGCAAGAGAGCACGCGAGCCCCTTGTCGTTCGAGAAGTACCAGCAAATTCTCGAAAGCCTCTGTTCCGAAGCGGGCCGTCTTACCCCGGACCTGTGGTATCACTGGACGAAGCGCGCCCGGGACAGGGCGCGCGAGCAGATCGGTACCCCGGCCTGGGATTCAAGCCTGGGTCTGTGGTTTACCGACAGGAATGCTGGCGGCGGCCAGGCGAAGTGACCGGAGCGGACCAGACTCATGACAGGCAGGAACGAACCCAGTCGCCTGGCTCTCCGATGGATGCCGCATCCCGCGGACCCCGCGCGGACCGTGAGAATCTTCGATACCTGGGAGTTGGCGTGCGACCACCTGCAAAGCCACCTGCTGACCGAGCCGGAATGCCGGGCCTGGGCACTCGTGATCCCGGAGATCCGGAACCTGGTCGAGCTCGAGGAACCGGAATCGCGGTGGGCCTACTCTCAGAAGGCAAAGCAGACCGAGGGTGGGGCGGCTCAGAAGCTCTATGACGCGTTCAGCCAGTCGGTGCGCACCGCGGCCGGCGAAGCACATCGACTCAAGTGGTTCAACTCTCGGCCGGTCAGCTCCTGGAAGACGGTCACCGTCGCGCTGGGAACGGCCGGAATCCTGATGGTCGTGGAGTCGTGGCTGAAAACCGCGTTCCTGCCGGGCCAGGGCGAGCCCCAAGCCGTGCGCGAGCAGCAAGAGCAGGGCGGCTTGCGACGCGATGCGACGGCCCGCCGCGGGCGGAACATGCGGTCGGGCCGGCCCGGTCTTCGAGCGGCTGCCGACCGGGACGAGCAAGATCAGCTCCTCCGGGAACAGAACTGGTCCGACACGCAAAAACTCTTTTACGGCGTCTTCCGACCCGCCGTCCAGTTCATTCGATCGCGCTATCACGTTGAGATCGATGCCCGGGGTCTCGTCAGGCATGGCGATTACGGATTACTGAAGGATGTGCTTCCGCCCATGAGCCATTTGAAGTACGAGGACTGGCTCGCCCTGCGGCAGCGGGCACAACCGCCCGGAAGTGGAGGCTTGCCATGAACGCGAATCGTTACCTCAGGGATCGTCTGCCGGCGACGCGGAACCAGGTCTGCGACCCGTCATGCGTTGTCGAATCGCGGCTTGCCCTGCTGGCCGACTTGCTGGACGGCTGGTCGCCGAACGGACCAGACCAGTTTGCCTACGACATGTTGGCGGCGCTCGGCTGGCTCCAGAGGACCGATCTCCGGCTGCTTACAAAGCTCGATCCGGACGGTCTGGCGGCGGCGGGACGAGCATACGCCGGTGCCCGCGGAAAGGAACTTGCGGAACGGGCGCTGGCGGTGCCAGATCCCCAAGCGTGGCTCGATGAGGCGAAAGACCTGCGCGCCAGTTACGAGGAGCTCATGGAGCCGGTGGAGCGTGCCGAGCTGGCACATCGGCTCATCAACGAACTCGACGATGCGGAGCTGGTGCTGCTGGAGGCCATGCGGCTGGGCATGCAAGACGGGTTACTCGAGTCGGAGCTGGAACGGTGCCGAGCCTGGCTGCGCGACGATGCCGATGCCTTTCTCGCGGCGGGCGTCTTTGTCCAGGGCACAGGGCTCGCCCTGCGCGCAGATCTCGACACGGTGGATCCGGATCTGGGACGCACGGCAGAGAAGTTCGCGCATATTCTCGACGCCTTGGAGGACATGGAGAGCGCGCTCGAGCCCGACCGGCTCGGCCCGCTTTCGCCCGAGTCCGTCGGTTTCGTCCTGGAACAGTTCTGGGCCACACACGGCCGCGACAAGGAGCAATCCGCGCCGCAAGCCGATGTCCTTCCGTTTCCTGTTAATCCTGCTTTGTTCGGTCAACCGCTCCCCTTCGCCGCGCAGGCCGCGGGACAGCCCGCGGGTCCGATCATGGCCACCTGGCGATCGCCCGAGCACCGGCTGTTCGCGTTTCTGGAGATCTATTCCCTGCCGGCCTCGAACACCGAGCCGGTCACGATCACGTTCTTCGACAGCCAGGACCTGCCGGCCGTGGAACTTGTCGGCCAGCCGGTCAAGCTCCGCGACTACTCGACCACCATCAAGCAGAGCGGGGCCAACGTGGTCGCTCTTGTCCCCTGGGGCAATTTGCCTCAACTCGGAGAGTCGGTCCGGGTGGGCCCCGATCTGACGGAGTGGGTTGCCGAAACGGCGGCTTCCTCGCGATAAGGCGGTTTGCTGAGCTCCACGGCATCCCATGATGATCACTCCCCAACAGTTCGAGCGCCTCTGTGAGGGTGAACCAGGTTCACTGCAACCAATCCAGGCGCGCCGCCTGATTCTCAGGGAGCTGCCTGGTCTGGCGTGCTGGGTTCTTGATCCCGCGGTTTTTCGCCGCGCTCTTGAGCAGACGGAAGATCTGTCCCGAGTCAACCAACCCCCGGGTGACTGGCGACGACCTCCTACCTTACCGCAGCGCCTGGGCTCATGCTGGGCCTTGGTGGTCAACCGTCTTGTCTCTTCTTCCCGGCCCTCCCTGTTGCGGCCGGCGTTCGTCGTGCCTCTGAGCTGGGTCAAGAACGCCAGCCACGACGCCAGGCTGCCGCGGGGTTTGACCGACGTCGCCGAAAAGGTCCGTGCCTTGCTGGAGAGTATCGGTCGCATCCCGCCTGACACCTGGGGCCTTCACCTGGCGCCGGGTTCGGGGATCGATCAATGGGACCTGGGCTCCTGGGACCTCGACGGCCGGTCCGCCTGGCCCAGCCTGGCATCCGGGCTGATTCTGGCCGTCCACGAGCGCACGCCCGATACCCGGATCTGGAGTACCGGCGAATGGGACGACCGCGAGGGATTCCGCAAGGTGGACGCGGACGGATTGAAATCCAAGCTCGACCTGGCCATCGAATTCGGCGTCCGGACGTTGTTTGTTCCCCCGGCTCAAGCCGGCGAGGCGCGTGCTTATCTCGCGAACCAGCCCGGCTGTCGCCTGGCCATCGAGGGCTTCGAGCCCGCATCGAATCCGTCGGATTTTACCCGGGCCACTCGCAAATACCTGGCCATGGCGGGCGTTCCTCCGGGACGTGATGAACCATTCGCGGTGCGTTGCAACCATTACATGGACCAGGTTGATGTCAGTCGCCAGCGTGAATACTATATCACGCACTTGATGCCCGAGCTCGCCAATTACTTCCAGCAGAGCTTCCCACGCGATGCCAGGTGGACTCACCTCGTGACCGTTGCCAGCGGCAGTCCCGAGCTCGTGCCCCTGATGGTTGCCGCGGTGCGGCCGGGGCAATGCCTCGTCCTGTATACTGAGGACTTCAAGAACCAAGAGCAGATCGCGGAGATGGCCATCAAAGAGACTTCGCCGCAGTGCGACATCCGGAGCGGATCGTTCTCCGTCCGCTCAATGGATGAGGACTTCCAACGGGAGATTTCCCGGTTCGTTGAGGGTGTCGATCCCGAACACGTTCTGATCGACTTGACTCCCGGCAACAAGGAAATGAGCCTGTCGCTGGCATTCCACGTGGCTCCTTCCGGAAGCTACGTGATTTACGCTCGGCACGAATACGATGGGAAACGGCCCAGGCCCGCATTGCTGCCGCCCCTCATACGGAAAGCGTGGCGAGAGACCTGAGCCCTGGCGCGACCGGTCATTGTCAAGATGCCGCCATGCCTGTCAATTCCGCTGTGCCAGCCAGTCGTTGAGCGCCGCGGCGACGGCTGCCATCTGGCCGCGGGTGGTGGCCCGAGTTTCGACCCGGAACTTGACCAGGGCCTTGCCGTCGCTGAACTGGCCGACAGGGCCGTCGGCGTTGACCCAGAACCTGGACGGCCGCGGCAGCGAAGGATGGCTGTAGTAGGTCACGCAGCGCGCCACCTGGGGAACCTGGTCGGTTAACTTCTGGAGGAATGCCTCGAGCCCGCGGACCGCGTGCATATGACCGGAGTCCTCGAAGTGCGGCGGCTTCTTCTGGCCCGAAGGAACGGCCGGCGGCAACACGTGGTCGCGATGGGTTCGGAACCGCTCGCGAAACGTCTCGTGGAAGATTTGGCCGGTTGCGGAGAGCTCCAGGTAATCTCGGCCGTCGACCTCCTCGCGGTTGACCAGGCTCTCGATCGTTTCGGCATCGTCAGGGTAGTCCTCCAGCTCGTCGGCGGGCTGAGGCTCCTGCTCCAGCGCCGTGAGCAGGCCGCTGATGCGCATCCATGCCTCGAAGTCGAACGCGACGGGCATTGGGGGAAAGGCGATGATCTCGTCGAACAGCTCGTGCTTGTAGTAAACCGGCACTCCCAGGGCCTGGCCCATCAGCACGGCGACGGCGATCTGGGCCTTGTAGCCGCCGGTGGCGTTGATCGCGCAGCTCGGCGGTCCGTAGTCGCGGATGACCTTGCAGACCTCCCTGGCCAGGTTGCGCAGGCCCCTGGTGCGGAAGAGCCGCGCGTCCCGGTCCTGGAGATCGGTGATCGTCCGGGCCTGGGCGCTGGAGTGCCCGGCGCGGCGGAAGTAAACCTCCAGGATCCGGCCGATGGCCTGGCCGTCGGCGGTGTCGGAGTGGCAGAAAACCAGGTTGGCATCGGCCGCCGCGTAACCCTTGGCCACCAGGCTGGCCAGGGAATTGATCTCGGCCCCGCAGAGCCGGTCGGTCGGGCCGTGCGTACCTAGACCTGTCGCGACAGCCTCCCAGTCGCCTGCGGCGTAGGCCCGGGCCAGCGCCTGGCGGTTCGGTTCGGGGTCGTCGGCCCGCAGGCCGGCGAGGTTGGGTCGGAACAGGCTGGTGCCCACGGTGCAGATGACAGTGTGAGCGGGTCGCATGGTTCATCGCCCCATCATGGTCTTGAGCAACACGACCGGGTCGTCACTCGCGGCGAGCTGTCGGACCTGGTCGCGGGTGACGATCTTGCAGCCATAAGCCTCGGCACGATTGCGGTGGCTTTCCTTGACCTTGCCGTTCTTGTCCAGCACGTTGTCCGACGTGGTCGCGAGCACCGTCTGAACCCGCAGGGCCCGGAACTGCCGGGCGATCGCCTCGACCTTGTACTGGATGTCGAATTGAGGATCGTGCTCCTGGGCGCCCGTCTTGCACTCGACCACCCACAAGGCGTGCCGGCGCATGAAAGCGACATCGAAATCGTTGGCCACCTTTCCGTCGGGGCTGGCCGGCTCGAGGCCCAGCCGGACGTCCCAGATGCCGAGCGCCTCCTGGTTGCGTTCCAGCAGGCCCCAGACGAAGACCTCCAACCACTGGCCCAGCAAGAAGTTCACCTGGTACTTATCCAGCTTGCCGGCGAGCCCCCCGGGCGATTCGGCCATGCCGAAGGCCTCGGCCAGACGCCTGCGGATCGCCGGCGAATCGACGAGCGGCGAGCGGAGATGCCCAGGTTCGAGCGTCAGTCCTTTGTTGCGAGCTTTCTGACGCTGTTTATCAGACTCGAAAACCAGGAGCTCGCCGGGGCCGGCCTCGGAGGCCATGTCTCGGGCGAGGTCCCACCATGAGCTGGCCCGCGCTTCCCCCTCGGCAACCTCCACCGGCGGCTTGCGCGAGGTGAAGCCGTAGCCGGCGAGGAACTCGGCGATGGTTAGCCGGTGGCCGCATGTCTCGACCTTCGAGCCGTCCATCCACTGGATCCTGTCGGGCTCGCTCTGGTTGATATAAACGAGCGTCCCCCCCAGCGCGGTGAAGAACTGGTATGTCTCGATCGACATCGGCTTGGTGCCGCCGGTGACGTTGACGATCCACTCATCCGAGGGATGCCGGCCGAACGCGGCCTGGAGGGCCTTGCGGACCGCAGGCAGCGAGTCCTCGTGATCG
>JBAUOX010000819.1:0-7618 GCA_049579985.1 Isosphaeraceae bacterium
CCGCCGCCGCCGCGACATGTCGATCAGGTCCGGACGGCTGCGCTCGAGCTGGGTCATGCTGTCGATGATGCCCTGGATTCGCTCGATCTCGCTGTCGGCGTCGATGCCGCCCAGATCCGAGGACATCTGGTTCAGCCCGGGGATCTTGCTCATCAGGTCCCCGACCGACCCCATCTTCTTCATCTGGACGATCTGCTGGCGGAAGTCGTTGAGGTCGAACTTTCCCTTGGACAGCCGCTCCTGCTGGCGGCGGGCCTCGTCCTCATCAACGGCCTCCTGGGCGGTCCGGACCAGGTCGATGATGTCGCCCATGCCCAGCATCTGGCCGACCAGCCGATCGGGCTCGAACGCCTCGAGCTTGTCCAGCTTCTCTCCCTTGCCCACGAACTTGACGGGAACCCCGGTCACCTTGCGGACCGACAGCGCGGCGCCGCCGCGCGCGTCGCCGTCAAGCTTCGTCAGGATCACGCCGTCGAGCTCGAGCGCCGCGTTGAACGCCTCGGCCGAGGCCACGGCATCTTGCCCGGTCATGGCGTCGCAGACGAAGAAGACCTGGTGAGGCTTCACCTTCTTCTCGATCTGCACCAGCTCGCCCATCAGCTCGTCGTCAACGTGGAGCCGGCCGGCCGTATCGAGAATGAGCGTGTCGCAACCCTGGCGGCTGGCCTCGACGAGCGCGTCCTGGCAGACCTTGACCGGGTTGGAATTGTCCGCGCTGAAGACGGGAAGGCCAAGCTGGCCACCGATCACCCTGAGCTGCTCGACGGCCGCCGGACGTTGCAGGTCGGCGGCGACGAGCATTGGCTTCCGCCCCTGGTTGGCCAGCAGCCGTGCCAGCTTGCCGCAGCTCGTTGTCTTGCCCGAACCCTGAAGCCCGCAAAGCATCAGAACGGTGGTGCCGGACTTTTCAAAGCGGATCGAGGGATCGACCGGCCCCATCAGCTCGACCAGCTCGTCGTGGACGATCTTGACGATCTGCTGCTCGGGCCGAACCGCCTTGATGAGGTCGGTCCCCGCCGCCTTGGCGGTGATCCGGTCCATGAATTCCTGGACGACCTTGAAGTTGACGTCGGCTTCGAGCAGCGCGGTGCGGACCTCGCGCAGACCTTCCTTCATGTTGGCTTCGGTCAGAATGCCGCTGACCCTGAAGCGCTTGAAGGCGGAGGACAACCGTTGTTGGAGGTCGTCGAACATGATGGATCGGGCCCTGCTCACTGAGGATTGCGAACCGACAAGTATAACCATGGGCCCGGACGATGGCAACGCGTCCTCATGCGATGACATCCTGGCGAAGCGATTGCACCCAGGGGAAAATGGGCTTGGGGTTGCCGTCGGGGCGGAACAGGCCGGCGTGCGGATAGACGTGCGGCAGCAGGTCGCTGGCGTGATGCCAGGTCACCGATCGAACAAACGGCTTGGCCAGCCCCAGCGCCAACCACCGTGCCGCCCAGGCGGCCTGCGTGATCTCGTCGGGCGGGACCGGCCACTGTGCGACGTCGACCTGGATCGTCGGGTCGGCGGCCGGGTCGGGACCGCTTGCCGAGGGTATTGCCATGGACAGGTGCAGGGGCACGTTCAAGAGCGAATAGAGATCGAGCAGCCGGGAGAACTCGAAGAGGTCGCGGAGATGGCTGCCGGGGTTGGTGAACCCCGGCGCGATCTCGATGCCGATGCTGGAGATTCCCAGGTCGGAGCGAAGCAGGTAATCGCACAGGTGAAGCGGTCCGAGCTGGAAGTGGCTGGAGCTCATCCATTCCGCCCACGGCCGATCGATGCCGATGCTGAGCTGCGCTGAGGGGTCCGCCTGGCGAGCCGCCTGAGCCGCCCGCGCCGTGATCCGGATCTGCTCTTCCTCCGACAGCCCCAGGATCTCCTGAGAGGCAGGCCGGGCAACGACGTGCCAGAGCGGCACCTTGCCCCGATAGCGCGTTACCACCTGACGCACGAAATCGGTGGCAAAACCGCTGATGGTTTCCTGGTCTCTTTCCCAGAGCCAGATCCAGTCGGGCAAGGCGGAGGGCCGAAATTCGATCAGCGGGCCGGCCTCGATCTCCAACCCTTTGCGCCGGCAGAAAGCAAGCTGGGCATCCAGCAGCTCCCAGCGGTACTTGCCTTCCGACGGCGCGACTTGCCTCCACGAGACGCCGACCTGAGCGGCATTGAACGCCGACGGCCACTGCGCCGCGGATGGAACCTTGTCGGGTTCGCTCGTGAGCATGCAGCCCAGGTGGGTCGTCAACTTGCCAGCCGAGGCCAGCCGGTTCTGGAGGATCTGCGACACGTAGGCCTCTGTGAGCAAGTCTCCCGCCCGGCTTGACGCTTCCAGGCTGGCCTGCGACGCGGTCAGGCAACTTTCCGGGCTGTCGCTGGACATGGCCGCCTGAATAAATGCCCTGCGCGCCTGGGCCATCACCTCCGAGAGTTCCGGCGAGACGCGCAGGCCCATCTGAACCCAGTCCGCCGTCTGGTTGCGCACGTCGTTCAGCTTGCCTCGTGCCAGCTCGAGGGACAACATGTACGGGGACGAGCATTCGGCCAGGGTGGCCGTGCCGACGATCGGTGTGCCATATCCGGCGATCGACCAGGGAACGAACAACCGTCCGCTCTCGCTGGTCTCGCGGAAGCAGGCCATCAGCCCGTTGCGAAACTCGACGCTCAATCGTCCGGGAGTTCTGTCCAGGCCCGTGATGTAGGCCTTGCGGAAACCTGGAAGCCGAAGGGCCAGGTCGTTCGAGGGCAAGAGAAACTTGAGAACCCCCATGCCGCTTATTCCATCCCGGACCGCCGGTCCCCGAGCGTTCGGTTTGTGAACATCTGACGCACGGCTTGACTCTCGTCAAACCCGCCGGCCCGACCGGCTCAAGACCAACCGCTCGGTCGAAACCAGCGCCAAAACGACTCGCCCTCGGTCCAACCGGCCGGGTGCGCGCCCGGGCCGCCGCATGCTCGCACATCGTCCGATAACGCAGTACTCTAGATAGAATAGCGTCATGATGACCTTCTGACCAGAGAGCCAACCAATCCCGTAAACCGTTGCAGTCGCTGTTCGAGCGAAGTCGCCGCGGCAGTTGCCGGAATCGTTTCCCTCGGCAGGTGAGAACGCTACCATGCCCAGCATTCTGATCGGGCCCTACCTCCTCCGCAATCAGCCGGGCCCGTTCCGCAAGATTCTCTCGGACGCGGGCTTCGAGCTGATCGACCCGGAAGGCGACTTCGCCCTGACCCACGAGCAATTGCAGAGCTACTTGCCCAAGGCCGATGCCATGCTCGCCGGCGGCGAGCGGTTGACCGCCGACCTGTTCGAGCTGGCTCCCTGGCTCAGGGTCGTAGCCCGGACCGGCGTGGGCTATGACTTGATCGATCTGAGGGCGGCGACCAGCCGCAACATCGTCGTGACGATCACCCCGGGAACCAACCACGACAGCGTTGCCGAACAGACCTTCGCCCTGATTCTGGCACTTTCCCGCAATATCGTCGCGAACGACCGAACCATCCATGCAAGCGGCTGGGATCGCAGGCTGGTCGCGCCGGTGCGGGGCAAGACGCTGGGGCTGATCGGTCTGGGGCGAATCGGCCAGGCGGTCGCCCTCCGCGCCCGGGCCTTCGGCATGAAGATCGTCGCCTGCGATCCGCTGGTCGATGATCGGATCATCGAGCAATTTCAGATCAAAGGCCTTGGCCTCGACGAGCTCGTTGCGGAATCCGACATCATCAGCCTGCACTTGCCGCTCACCGAGGCCACGCGCGGCATGGTGGACCGGAAATTTCTGGCAAAGATGCGCCCCGGCAGCCTGCTGATCAACACCGCCCGCGGCGGCCTGATCGTCGAGGCCGATCTCCGCTTCAGCCTGGTTTCGGGGCATCTCGCCGGCGCCGGCCTGGACGTGCTCAACCACGAACCTCCCGAGCCGGGAAATCCGCTGCTCGGCCTGCCCAACGTCGTTTTCAGCCCCCATATCGCCGGTACCGACCTCCAGTCGATGAGCGACATGGCCGAACTGGCCGCGCGGACCATCGTCGAGCTGTATCACAATCGATGGCCAGCGGCGTGCGTGGTCAATGGCGATGTACGTCTGGGCTGGCGATGGTGAACGTGCGGCCCGGCGGCGTCCGCTGTCCATCCACCATCGCAGCCAGTTGATCCGAGCTCAGACCTGGAACGACGAGCCGCAGCCGCAGCTCTTGACGACGTTGGGGTTGTTGAAGACGAATCCCCGCTTCTCCAGGCCGTCGTAGAAGTCGACGACCGTTCCGTCCAGGTAGGGGTCGAACTTCTTGTCCACGGCCAGCTTGACGCCGTGCACGTCGATCACCCTGTCACGTTCGCTGGTACTGGTGTCGAAGTTCAGGCTATAGGCAAAGCCGCTGCATCCGCCCCCCTGCACGCCAACGCGAAGCACCGCTTCTTCGGGGAGGCTCTGCTCGGTCATGATCTTCTTGACCTCACCAGCGGCCTTTTCGGTCAGGGTCACACCCATCGAATCGTCTCCTTCTCCAGGTTCAGTCATCAAACACGATTAAAGCTCGGCAGCACGCCGCTCCCCATACAGTATCATAAGGCGGAGTCAAATGCGTCCCATGGCGGGGTCAAACGCTCGCGAGCGGTCATGAACCGCCCAGGCCGCGCTGTGAGCCCGCAGGCGATCCACCGCGCCCGCCACCGCATCGATGGCAAATTCGATTTCTTCGGCGGTCGAGAACCGCCCCAGGCCGAACCGCAGGCTGGCCCGCGCCATCTCCTCGTTCAGCCCCATGGCCAGCAGGACATGGCTGGGCTCGGGGTTGGCCGCGGTGCACGCCGCGCCCGAACTCACCGCGACGTCGCGCATCGTCATCATGAGCGCCTCGCCGTCCAGGTAGGCGAAGCTCAGGTTCAAATTCCCCGGCAGCCTCTCGGTGGGATGGCCGTTGAGGCAGACGTCGGAGACCCTTTCCGAAATTCCTACATGCAAGCGTTCACGCAAGCTGAGGAGTCTCCGAGACTCGTCGGGCTGTTCCCGGGCGGCCAGCTCGGCCGCGGCGCCCAGGCCGACAATCAAGGGGACCGCCGGCGTCCCGCTACGCATCCCACGCTCGTGGCCGCCCCCGTCAAGCTGCGGAACGAGCCGCACACGAGGGTCCCGCCGCCGCACGTAGAGAGCACCGATCCCCTTGGGTCCGTAGATCTTGTGCCCGGAGAGACTGAGCAGATCGACATTGTCGGCCAGCACATCAAGGGAAACCTTGCCGACGGCCTGAGTCGCATCGGTGTGGAAGATCACTCCGCGGTCATGACAGAGCCGGCCAATTTCCCGGATGGGGTTGAGTGTGCCGACCTCGTTGTTGGCCGCCATGATCGAGACCAGAATCGTTCGCTCGCGGAGCACGGCCGCGATCGAATCAACCGCGACCCGGCCGGTCTCGTCGCAGGGCACGACGGTCACCTCCCAGCCCTCGCGTCCCAGCCGCTTCATCGTGTCAAGCACCGCCTTGTGCTCGGCCGCGGAGGTCACCAGGTGGTTGCCCTTCCGCTTCATGGCCAGGGCCACGCCCTTGATCGCCAGGTTGTCCGATTCCGTCGCTCCCGACGTGAAGACGATCTCCTTGGGCTCGGCTCCGATCGCGCCGGCGACCTGTTGCCGGGCGCGCTCGACCGCCTCGCCAGCCTCCCAGCCAAAGCGATGCGAGATGCTGGCTGCGTTGCCGTAGACTGTCGTGAAAAAAGGCAGCATCGCCTCGACAACCCGAGGGTCGGTCCGAGTCGTTGCATGATTATCGAGATAAATAGGCAGCTTTAGCACATCAAGACCCAGATCCCGTAACCACATCGTTCCTGATTTTTGAAATCTTATTTTGCCTCATTTATTTTAGAGCGACAGGCTCCACAATTCAAGCCCGCGCGGGGGTTCTGTGAAGTCTAAATTAGGCAATTAGGCAATGGATCCGGGTTGCCGGATTCCCGGACCCTGGGTAAAAGAGCAATTCCGCATGGATCGCGCATTCCCGCGGGACGCGCGACGCCACGCGACGCAAGGCAAGGAGGCCTCGATGAGATACGACAAGGACCAGGCGGCCGCGGAATTCACCCGCTGGAGCGAGAGTTACGATCGTAGCGTGCTCCAGTGGATGCTCTTTGGACCCACGCATCGGGTATTGATCCGGCGGATCGCGGCGGTGGCCGGGAATCGGCCGTTCCGGCTCCTGGACGTGGGATGTGGGACCGGCCTGTTTGCCGCGCGGCTCAAGGCCGCGCTGCCGCAGGCCCAGGTCTGCGGTGTGGACCTCGTCTCCGAGATGCTGTCCAGGGGCCGTCCCCGCTGGCAGTACCACGCCCGTGACGTCTTCCCCGTCCAGGGAGACAGCGAACGGCTGCCGTTCGGGTCGGGGACCTTCGACTTCGTGACCTGCGCCAACAGCTTCCATCACTATCCCCAGCAAGACCGGGCCGTAGTCGAGATGCAGCGCGTTCTCAGACCCGGCGGCCGGCTCTTACTGATTGACGGATATCGTGATGCACCATGGGGTTGGTTCATCTACGACGTCTGCGTCACGTGCCGCGAAGGAGACGTGCACCACGCCTCGGCCCGCCGTTTTCGCGACCTGATGACCCGGGCCGGATTGCAAGCCATTGCCCAGAAAGTCTTCCGCGGCTTTGCTCCGTTCCTGCTCAGTGAAGGCATCGTCCCGGAATCGATCCCGAGCATACCCGCCCCCCACTTCAGGATCCGCGACAACGTCTCCTCCGCGGTCGATGCGTAGGACAAGGGCCGGCAAGTCCGATTGAGTGGCACGCCAGGCATCCGAGAAACCCCGCGAGCCGAGCGGCCGAAGGAAAAAGTGTCGGCAACAGAAAAAGGTTTTCTTCGACCAGCCACCATGCGGGCAAGCGTGTCTTAAACTCTCGACTTTCAGCCGACAATGCCGTAAACTTAGCGTAGCTACAGATTTTGGATGCAAGACATGACACATAGCGAATTCAATCATCTCTTGGGCAGCATCAGCGCTTTGTCGCCGGAGCAGATGCGGCAATTGCGGCGCGAATTGGACAGCAAGCTTGCCTTGTCGGCAGTCCACGGCGAGCCTCCGCTCACTGAGGGAGAACTGGCCGATCAGGAGGCGCAGCGCCGGTTACTCGCGGCGGGGGTAATCAGCGAAATCAAGCCGTCGAGGCGGGTTTCGACGGGGACGGAGCGGTTCACGCCGATTCCGATCCAGGGAGAGCCGCTGTCGGAAACCATCATCCGCGAGCGCCGCTGAGTTGGCCGATTACTTCCTGGAGGGAGAGGCCGTATTATGACCATCCATTTATCGGGCGACCGGGAGGAGATTGTCCGGTCCTTCATCGAAGATGGCCGATTCACCTCCGAAGACGAGGTGATCGACGAAGCCTTGCGGCTCCTCCAGGAACGGGACGAACAAGCCAAGCTGGCCGACCTCCGCCGCGACATCGCCATCGGCATCGAGCAGGCCGACCGCGGCGAGCTGGCCCCATTCGATCCGCACGCCACCCTGGAACGCATCCGTTCCCGTCAGGCTCCGACCGCGGGGCAATCCTGATGGCCGAGGTTCGCCGCACGCCCCAGGCGGAGACGGACCTGGCGGAGATCCTCGAATACCTCCACCAGCACAACCCCTCTGT
>JBAUOX010000820.1:0-7090 GCA_049579985.1 Isosphaeraceae bacterium
ATCAGAAGTTCGTCAAGGATGAGACGAAGTCGGTGCGCGATGTGATCCTCGCGGTCAACTCGCGCACCGGCGAGAACATCTCGGTGGCCCGGTTCGCCCGGTTCGTCGTGGGAGACGGCCGCTGAGAACCTCGCTCGAGGCTCGCCTGGCCAGGGATGGCAGATAGTAAAGGCGAGTCAACGACCCCATAGCTAAAGATTAGGGGCTTGGAGAAGGGCTGATCCGACGCAAGCGTTGACTAGGGGGCTTTGATGTTTCGGCACCAGAGCAGACGCGAAGCGGGCTACCGAAAGCACGTCCCGGATGCTTCTCCAGTCCGGACCGCTGCTGGCCGCGCCCAAGCCGACGACGGGAAACCGTCTAAGCCTGCCTCGCAACCCCGAGGAGAGAACACGGGAGACCGGCCCGGCCGCATGTCGGCACCCTCCGGTCATTCGTCCGGCCTCGTCGTGAGACGCGCCGGTTTCTTTTGTTGTCGGTTCTCTGTTGTCAGTTGTCTGAGAACTCACAACTCAGAACTGACAACTCATGGAGGCGCGGCTCCTCCCCATGCCTGAAGGCAGGGGTCCCCGCCGCGAAGGAATTGACGGTAAATGACAAATGGCGGATGGCAAATGAGAAACGGCAGAGAAGCGTGTTCGACGTCCTGACTTCGCCACCTGCCATCCGACATTTGGCATCTGCCATCCGCCATTCGTTGGTCCCGTCGACCGCCCGATCTGCTGGCGCCTCGCGGGCCCGTGGACACCCGGCTTCCTGCTGCGTGAGGAATCTTGATGGACGGCAACGTCATCGACGGCGCCCCGGCGTTTCGCCGAGTCCTGCTCAAGCTCTCCGGCGAGGGCTTCTGCCGGCCCGGTGAGGGGGGTATCAGTGTCGAGGAGGTCAGCCGGATCGCCCGGCAGGCTTCCCGTGTGGCTTCGCTCGGGGTACAACTGGCCATCGTCGTCGGCGGCGGCAACATCCTCCGCGGCGCCCAGTTGAGCCGGGGCTCCAACGTCATCCAGGAGGCGACCGCCCACTACATGGGCATGACGGCCACGGTGATCAACGGCCTGGCCCTGCAGGACGCGCTTGAGGGCATGGGCTGTGAGACCCGGCTCATGACCACCATCCGCATGGAGGAGGTCGCCGAGCCGTTCATCCGCCGGCGGGCGTTATCTCACCTCGGCCGCGGCCGGGTCATCATCCTGGCCAGCGGCACGGGAAGCCCGTTCGTGACGACCGACACGGCCGCCGCGCTGCGGGGCAAGGAGCTTGGCGTCGAGGTCTTGCTCAAGGCCACTCGAGTGGACGGCGTCTACTCGGCCGACCCGGAAAAGAACCCGCACGCGGTGCTCTATCCACACCTGAGCTTCGAGCAGGTCATGAGCGATCAGCTCAAGGTCATGGACATGACCGCGATCGGGATGTGCATGGAGAACAACCTGCCGATTCTGGTATTCAACTTCAAGAAAGAGGGCAACATCGAGCGCGCGGTCATGGGCGATCCGATCGGCACCTGGGTCAGCAACGCCCCCCGGCCCCGCGGTCATTTCGTGACGGGCTGATCGAAGTGACGGGCTGATCGAGACGCCTTTGGCGTGGCCTTGTCGCTCGGCCTGTCGCTGCCGCCGCCGGTCGTGATACGATGTACGGGTCAAGGCCGGCGCAGGCCGGAGTGTTCGGACGTCGGAGACACGTGCGGTTTCGCCGCTTGACAGTCCAAGCAGAGGATGCATCCCGTCAAGCACCCCATAGCTGAAGCTAGGGGCTTGTCGGAGTAGGGTGCTTGCCACACCCCAAACGACAGGTTAAACGCGAGACTAGCTTGGCCAAGGTCCGTCGTAGGACGGGCCGTCCGAAGGCAACTGAACCGACTGCCCGTGGCAGGGCACACGACACCGGGGACGCCACCCTAATCCCCTCTCCCTCGGTCGGTCAGGAGCGAAGGGTTGCAGAAACGAGTTTGCCGGTTCTCGGCTTAACGCACCAAAAACCGGCACTTTCTTGTTTTCTTTTCCTTGTTCGGAGGCGCGGCTCCTCCCCATGCCTGAAGGCAGGGGTTTCCGCCGCGAGGAAATTCGATGAGCATCGAAGAAATCGCCCTCGAGGCGGAAGACCGGATGGAAAAGAGCGTCGCCCTTCTGACCGACCAGCTCCGGGGTGTCCGGACCGGACGGGCGAACACGGGCCTGGTCGATTCGATCCGGGTCGATTATTACGGCTCGTCGACGCCGCTCAAGCAGCTCGCGAACCTGAGCACGCCGGAGCCGCAGCAGATCTTGATCCGGCCGTTTGATCCCTCGGTGGTCGGCGACATCGTCAAGGCGATCCAGACGAGCGACCTGGGCCTGACGCCCCACTCCGACGGCAAGGTGGTTCGGCTCAACGTACCGCCCCTGTCCGTCGAGCAGCGGAAGAAGCTGTCCCACCGGGTCAAGGATCTGGCCGAGGAGGCGCGGGTCGCCATCCGCAATATCCGCCGCGACGCCAACAAGCAAGCCGAGGTCGAGCAGTCCGACAAGATCCTCACCGAGGACGACCTGGAAACCTGCAAGGAAGAGATCCAGTCCCTGACCAAGAAGTTCGAGGCCAAGGTCAATGAGCTGGGCGACAAGAAGGCTGCCGAGATCATGGAAATCTGAGCGCGCCGCGGGAATCCGCCACTCCTCCACCACGCTCATCTTGACCGGCCATGATCCAATCTCCTATAAAAGATTCCACATCAGGGCGATTAGCTCAGCTGGCTAGAGCGCCTGCTCGACACGCAGGAGGTCAGAGGTTCAAGTCCTCTATCGCCCACTCTTAATGCTGGGCCTCATTTTATCCCGACCGGAACGAACGCCAGGCCTACCGTCTCGAGCAGACGGGCGGCAACTGGCTCATCACCTCCGTCGAGCCCGCACGCGGCCATACTCCCAGCGCCAAGTACGGCGAGCCGGCTGATTTCCAAACCCGCCAAGATGTGCTCCTACCGACGCAGGAGGCATCCGACTCAGCTAGACCGGACCGTGAGGATGATGCACTGCCGGATACCTCCCAGGTCGACCCGCCGCATGCCCCTTAGTTCGACTTCTGCCCCTCCTGACCACTCCTCGGGCGTGGCACGCAGCGGCGTCTTCGGGAGCGTACAACCGCCCCGCTGACGCCTTGAATGCCCCGCTCGGCGCCGGCTAGGATGATCAATTGGTATCGCCTGAGCGAAAACGGGGCCGAATTCGGGAGGGCGAGGGGGCACCGCCCGGGGCGGTCCGCCGAGCCGCGTACTCCCAACGACATGGGACGGGCAATAGAGAGCCCAGTGAACCAGGGGACATCTTTCATGGCGCTTGTCAACTATGTACCGACTTCGGAAGCCGCCGAAAACATCCGGCCGCATTTCGAGAAAGTCGAGAGCCGGGGGCACGAAGTGCCCAACTTCCTCCGAGTCCTTGCTCATAGCCCCGAGCTGCTCGAGGGCTTCATCGCGCTCAACGGGGCCTTGGGCCGGATCAAGCTCGATCCCAAGCTCCGCGAGCTGGCCTACATCCGGGCTTCCGAGGTCAACAGTTGCGGCTACTGCCTGCAGCATCACAAGAAGGCGGGAAGGAAAGCAGGACTCGATGAGCGGCAAGTGAACGAGACCGACAGCTACTCCGGCTCCGAGTCCGAGATCTATGACGATCTCCAGCGGGATGTGCTCCAGTACGCCGAGGAGGTTACACGCAGCGTGGTCGTCTCCGACGAGCTCGCCGATCGGCTCAAGCAGAAGCTCACGGAGCGGGAACTGGTCGAGCTTGCCGTGGCGGTGGCTCTGGCGAATTTCACCAACCGGATCAGCGAGACCCTCCGGCTCGAGCTGCCGTGATGTTGGGCCTCGAACTGCGTGGCCCGGCCACAGACTTGCGGTGAGCGCGAGGATCGGATTGACCATGAGCCAGACTGAATCGACGGGCGGGCCGGGCGCTGCCTGGG
This sequence comes from Isosphaeraceae bacterium, assembly GCA_049579985.1. GTDB lineage: Bacteria > Planctomycetota > Planctomycetia > Isosphaerales > Isosphaeraceae > Aquisphaera. The sequence continues at coordinate 3,937 of JBAUOX010000820.1, forward strand.
TTCCGCTGAGTCCGCGAGAGCGCCGGGTTGTGGGGGTGCTGGCCGAGAAGGGCAAGACGACGCCGGAATATTACCCACTCACGGTCGCGGCCATCGTCGCCGGTTGCAACCAGAAATCCAACCGCGACCCGATCACCAACTACGATCAGGACGATGTCGAGGACGCTCTCCAGAGCCTGCGCAAGAAGGGCGCGTCGATCATGGTCGAGGCCGGCGGCCGCGTGCCGCGGTGGAAGCATACGCTTTATGAGTGGCTCAAGGTCAGCAAGGCCGAGCTCGCGGTACTCATCGAGCTGCTTCTCCGTGGCCCCCAGACCGAGGGGGAGCTGAGGGCCCGCGTCAGCCGCATGGAGTCGCTTGCCGACCTGGCCGCGCTGCAAACGATCCTCGAGGCGCTGATGCCGCGCGGGCTGGTGGTTTATCTTTCGCCTTCGGGCCAGAGGCGAGGAGTCATGCTCACCCATGGGCTCTATCCCCCCGAGGAGCTGGAAAAGGTCCGCCTGGCCTTTGCCGCAACGGTCGCGGCCGGCGGCGACGAGGAAGCCCCGGCGCGGGTCTCGGCCGCACGCGGGGAACTGTCGGCCGGGGCGCTGACGCCGGCCTGGGCCACCGAGATCGCCGCGGTTCGCGGCGAGGTCGATGAGCTGCGAAACCGGCTCGAGACCCTCGCTGCCGATTTGCGCGAACTCAAGTCCGCGCTCGGAGTCTGATCGCATGAGCATGCCCTCCCTCGGACCCCGGGACGTCGAGCCCCCTCTCACTCCCCCTCCGGCCCCGGAGCCGGAATCCGCGACCGCCGATCAGCCGGACCGGCCGGTTGGTTCCGGTGGTGATGACTCGCACGGCGGAATTGGTGAGGTCGAAAGCTCTGGGCAGGCACTCCAGCCGCAACCGGACCTCGTTAATGAACCCGAACCGCTGGCTCCGCGCAGTGGATGGAGGCTGGTCGCCCTGATCCCCCATGACGGCAAGGAGCCGCCCGCCGGCCTGGACGACGTTCCGGCTCAGGCGACTTGGTGCGCTGCCTCGGCTCTCTGGCATCCCTCCCTGCTCGCCCGGGCGGCGGATCTGCCCATCATCGAACCGATCGAGACAGCCTCGGCTCCGGCGCCGAAAGAAATCCGCGTGATCGCGTCCGGGGCACTGGACCGCCTCCCTTCCGGATACCGCACCCAGGTCGAGGATGCCGGCGCGATCCTGCTTGAGTCGGGAACGGACCGCGCGGCACTGATCGGTCAAATCCAGGAGCGTCTGGACGCGGTCGGCACGCCCGAGACATCCGATGATCCGGGGATGATTGCCGTCGCCCTGGACTTCCTGGCGCTGGGCGCGACCCACTGGCTGCTCCGCGACCTGGCCACCGCGATGGGACATGAAGGCGCGATCAACCACCAGGCGCTGACCCGCGAGGTTCTCGCCGGCGCCGATGCCTGGCAGGGTTGCGACCGATCGACGGCCGTCAACCGGCTGCGTGCCGGCTTCGAGGTTCTGACCCAGGCCCGGGAGCGGTTCTACCCGGTCGATGCGTATCTCGTGGATCTCTGCCTGCTCGACCCCGCGATGCCAGGGGGCGTGCTGGCCGGTCCGCTTGATTCGCATGTGGCGATCTCCTTCCTGGCGCCGGCTCTGGCGATCGAGAACCAGGCCAGTCGTGATCCCGAGGGCATGGAACGGCTGCGCCAGGCGATCAGCGAGGGTTGGGTTGATGTCGCGGGCGGGCAGTACGCGGAGGCCGAGAACCATGTGCTGCCGCTGGAGTCGATTCTCTGGCAGTTTCGCCGCGGCGGCGAGGTCTATCGGGCACACCTGGAAGAGCGCAACGTCGAGACCTTCGCGCGGCGGCGGTTCGGGCTGTTCACGCAACTGCCGCAGATCGCCAAGCGGTTTGGGTTGCGGTACGCGCTGCACCTCGGGTTCGACGCCGGCCGCTTCCCGATCCGTTCCGAGGTCAAGCGGCTCTGGGAGAGCCCGGACGGGACCAGCCTGGAGACCCTGCTCCGACCGCCGCTGGCGGCCGATCGACCCGCGCAAGGACTGATGATCGCCTGGCGGCTGGCCGCGACCATGAGGACCGACCATGTGGCGACGCTTCCTCTGGTTCACTGGCCGACTCCGGTGGCCATGTGGTATCGCGATCTCAGACGGGCTGCGACCTATTCGCCGGTGCTCGGCCGATGGGTCACGCTCAACGATTACTTTCACCTGACCGACCGCCCCTACGAGACCTTTCGGCCCGACCCCGACTCTTATCTCTCGCCCTACCTGGCTCAGGCGGCAGCCAGTCGAGATCCGGAGCCGATCTCCCGCCTGGCGCGTCAGCATCGCCTGCGCGCCCGTTTCGACGCCATGGAGTGGACCCGGGCAACGGCTCTGGCCATCTCGGCCGCCGCAACCGGATCGCCCCCCACCCCGGAGCTGCCGGGCGCGCAGACGGATCCCGCGAGCATCGAGAACATGATCGAGACCGGCCGGCATGGCGACGCGGCGTCCGGGCTCGACGCGCCGGAATCGTTCTGGGCCGGACAACTCGCTCGCGGGATCCTGGCCGCCCGGTCCGGCGGTTCCGGAGCAGGTCGAGCGGGATACCTGGTGATCAATCCACTGGGCGTTCCCCGCCGAGTCGCGGTGATCTTGCCCGATGCGGCACTCGATCTCCGTCCCGAGGGACCATTGCGTGCGGCTCAGCTCACCGACGAGGGCGTCTCCGCGGTGGTGGATCTGCCGGCCTTCGGCTATGCCTGGGTGCCCGCGGAGCCCAACCTCGAGCAGCCGGCCGCTGAGCCCGGGGGCCTTTCCGCCCGGGGCCGAACACTCAAGAACGAGACGGTCGAGCTCGAGATCGACGAGGCGACGGGAGGGATTCGCGGTGTGATGGCGGTTGGCGAATCAACGCCCCGGATCGGCCAGCAGCTCCTGTTCGCCGGCCTGGGCGAAGCCGCAAGGAAGCCGCTCGCCAGTCAGATGAAGGCGGAACGCTTGGACATCGAATACGCCGGCCCGGCGGTCGTGCAGGCGACCGCGGCCGGCAAGCTCATCGATCCGCGGACCGGAGCGCGGCTCGCCGGTTTCACCCAGAGGTATCGCCTCTGGTCAGGCCGGCCGGTCCTGGAGATCGACAACACCCTCGGCGCGCTCGAGCCGAGCTGGCTCGAGC
>JBAUOX010000821.1:0-1860 GCA_049579985.1 Isosphaeraceae bacterium
GGGGGAGCGGGCATGGGCTGATTTCCGCTCAGGAAATCGCGTGCTTTGCCTATTGCCCGGAGCAATGCCGTTTGGAATATGGGCTGGGGCTGCTCCCGGCGAACACGGTGGCCCTGGAAGCCGGGACGCGGCATTACGCGAGCAAGGCCCTTGCGGAGCGGATCGCGGGTGACCTCGGCGTGGTCGGCCGGGGCGTTGATGTCCCGGCGGTGCTGCTGCTCGGCCAGTGCCGCCCGTGTGGCATGCGGGGGCATTGCGGGCAGGCAAGGCTTTGAAATCGCCCTGAGTTCCGGGGACACCATACATACCTGCTGGGGCGAATTCCGGGGAAATCAGGAAGAGCAAGGAGAGAAGAGGCATTGCGGCTTCTGGCCATCCGGCAGGCACGCCCGGACCCACTGGCGTTGAGCGTCTCCGGCCCTGAGAGAATGGTCAACGGTTGGGCGGCGGCGAGTGGGGAGAAACGGATTGATTTTGTTTGCAAGAATCGCCTGGTTCGGTGACATACTAGAAGAGAGGGGCCGCTTGTCGCGATCGGGCCCTGTTCGGTCTTGGCGGCTGGTTGCATGCAGTAATCAGCGGGAGGGTCTGCGCACGGCCTGACCCCGCTGGTTCCGGCGGACGGCGGCGTGGTGGCGAGTGGCGGGAGAGCAGCAGTGTCGAGAAAGGAAGTCAAAGAGGCCAACCACGTTTCCTTTGTGCCAGAAAATGGGTGGCCTCTTCCGCGCCCATGATCGGTGGGCCGGATGGGGGTAAAACGCCCTGAAATGGCCTAGAAATGGGGTCAAAAACCGGAAAACGTAGCATGTCGTAGCATATTGACCCCTGCCCGGTGGGGAGCGCAGCCCAAGGACGGGATGTTGTCCCTGTGCTGAGTTGTTACGGTCCTGCAGGCTACGTAGTCGGCGTGTTTCTCTCTTGATTCGTCGGGGCGGGAACCGAGTCCCCGGTCTGGATCAGGTATCAGACCGATGGCGGCAAGAGAGCGATGATCGGATATCGAAAGCCCACGAGCTCGCCTGATAAATCGATCTGAGCACGACACGCCAGGCTCCTGGCATTCCCTCCTCGATCTGCCGCCTGGGCACTTTTCCAAGGGATTTCGCTTGCCATGAAAGCCATCGTGATCACAGGGGTCGGCGGGCCCGAGGTTCTGGAGCTTCGCGAGGTCTCAACCCCCGAGCCACGGGGAGACCAGATTCGCGTGCGCGTGCGAGCCTGCGGCGTGAACCGAGCCGACCTGTTGCAGACCAGTGGGCTTTACCCGGCGCCCGCGGGGGTTCCCTCGGACATTCCCGGTCTGGAGTACGCGGGCGAGGTCGACGCGCTTGGGCCGGACGTGACCGGGCCGCTCAAGGTTGGCGATCGTGTCTTCGGGATCGTGGCCGGGGGAGCACAGGCCGAGTACCTGGTGACGCATGAGCGAATGGCCGTGCCGATCCCGGCTGACCTCGACTTCGTGGCGGCGGCGGCGGTTCCCGAGGTCTTCCTGACCGCACACGATGCCCTGATCACCCTGGGACGGCTCGGCCCCGGAGAGCCGGTCCTGATCCAGGCCGTCGGCAGCGGCGTCGGCACCGCGGCGGCACAGGTCGCCCACGCGATGGGCTGCACGGTTTTCGGCACCTCGCGGACGGCCGACAAGCTCGAGCGGGCCCGGTCTCTGGGCCTGGACGTGCCGATCGACACTTCGGAGCAGGACTTTGTCGCGGTCGTCCGCCAGCAAACCTCCGGCGCTGGCGTTCAGGTCGTGCTCGACCTGCTGGGAGCGGGAGTTCTCGCGGGCAATGTCAAGGCGCTTGCCACTCAGGGACGACTCGTCCTGGTCGGGCTGCTGGTCGGGCGCGAGGCGCCCCTGGA
>JBAUOX010000822.1:0-6651 GCA_049579985.1 Isosphaeraceae bacterium
CCGCAATGCCTGTTCTCTCCTTGATTTCCCGGAATTCGCCCAAGCAGTTAAGTATGGTGTCCCCGGAACTCCGCAAGCAGTTAAGTATGGTGCCCCCGGAACTCCGCCTGACGAATAGCCATAAGCCGCAATGCTTGTCCCCCCGTGGCATCGGCGGAAGTTTTCTTGAGAGAGGAACTTGAAGCCGTGTGCGAAGCTGCATCTCTCAACTTCGGACAGTCATATAATTGCCGGTCGACCGCCTAGCAGCAGGCTGCTGGCAAGTTGAACACATCGTATTAGAAAATGCTCCTATCTGATGTTTCTTGCCCACCCCCTCGGGTTCCCGTAAAATGCCTAGTTGGAGAGTCGCCTCCACGCATCGAAGCACTGGCTTTGCTCGCCTGGAGGCAACGGACCTTTTTCAACGACCGAGGCGGGTCGTAACTTCGTCACAATGGCAACCAACGGTGCCACACATATCCTTGAAGCCGGTGAAGGGGTACGGGTCCGCAACCGGCTGGCGGCGGTACGTGCGGTCGATCCTTATGACGTGAGTCAAGTGGCGGAAATGCGTTACAAGGCCGACATCACCGCAGGAGCTTTGAAGCTGCCAGAGAGCAGGCTCATTGCCGACTTGCTGATGCGCAAAGTGGATGCCGAAGGTTGGAAGGACGCCATCGTGAAGAGAAACGTCCTTCAGGCCCGCAATCCCGCCACGGCGAGGCGATTGACGAGACTCATCCGAGGGCGGCTTGCGACGATGGGACGAGACTTGTGGAAACTGGTCCGTGACGGCAATGGCACGGTCGCCACCCATGCAATCTTCGCCGCCGCCGTGAAGCACAGTCCACTGCTCGGTGACTTCCTGGAGATCGTAGTCGGCGACCAATACCGGCTGTTCAGTCCGTCGCTGTCCTACAAGCTGTTTGCCGATTACCTGGAAGGCTGCCGGGAGCGTGATCCCGAAATGCCCCAGTGGAACGAAACGACATGCAGGCGGCTCCGGTCATCGGTGTTCCAGATGCTCGCCCAAGCTGGCTACATCGAGAACACTCGAAGCCTCAAGCTGCAAACGGTCCATATTGCCGATCAGGTGCTTCGTTACCTGAAGGACAACCAAGAGGAATATGTCCTGCGTTGCATCCAGGTGGCCCCATGAGCGATCCCCTCAATGAACGCCTGAACAAGATTCTGCCCAGGGTTATCTCCGATGATTTCCTGAGCGGCAGTGGTATCGGCAACGAGATCGCCTTCTACATTTTCGATTACCCACCCGAAGATGAACTGCGGGTCCGTGATTACCTGCGCACGTTGCTCGACCACATCCCGAAGCAGAAGCACGGCCTGCGGGTCAAGCACATCGACCTGTTCGACTTCGTGATGGACTACCTCAAGCGCCGCAAGCTGTATGACAAGGCGATCCAGATGCAGCGGGAGAAAGGGGACGAGGCGCTGAAGAAGGCCCTGGCTGGCCCCTTGCACGAATCCAAACTCGGGAGCTTGTTCGCAGAAGTCGCCCAGCCGGAGCAGCACGATCTCGTAATCGTGTCCGGTGTCGGCAGCGTGTGGCCGCTGCTGCGCTCCCATTCCCTGCTGAACAACCTTCAGCCGGTCATGGGCAAGACGCCGCTCGTGATGTTTTATCCAGGCCGATATGACGGGCAGTCGCTCCGGTTGTTCGGCAAGCTCAAGAACAACAACTACTACCGGGCCTTCAAGCTTGTTCCGTAAGGCGAGGCTGACATGCTCATCAAAAACCTCTTTGAACGTGACATCTTCCGGCCCATCAATGGCGTCGTGAAGGCCGATCAGCTTGACGACTCCTCCGTCTGGCAGGAGTTGGATGAGTTCGTCATCACCAGGGAACTTGACCAGCACTTCCGTAAGTTCATCACCTGGTATCTCGAAGCGGTGGACCAGGGGAAGAACCCCGACCCCACCGGCAAGATGGGCATCTGGATTTCAGGCTTTTTCGGCTCCGGTAAATCGCACCTCCTGAAGGTGTTGTCATATCTGCTTCACAACCGCATGCACACGAACCACGGCCAGAGCAAGCAGGCTGTCGAGTTCTTCGAGAGCAAGGTGAAGGACGCCATGCTCTTTGGTGACATCAAGCGGGCGGTCGTCGCCAACACCGATGTCATCCTCTTCAACATCGACAGCAAGGCTGATCACGGTGGCGGCAAAGGACGCGAATTGATCCTGCGGGTTTTCCTCAAGGTTCTGAACGAGTTGCAGGGCTACAGCGGCGACCACCCGCACATCGCCCACATGGAGCGTTATCTCGAATCCAAAGGCAAACTAGAAGCATTCCACGCCGCCTACGAACAACACACCGGCCTCGATTGGGTAAAGGAACGGGACGCCTATCATTTCAACCGGGATGAGGTCGTGAAGGCCCTCGGTGAAACCCTCGGCCAGAGCCAAGCCGCAGCCGAAAAGTGGATCGACGGGGCCGAAGAAAACTTCTCCATGTCGGTCGAGAATTTCTGCAAGTGGGTCAAGGAGTACCTAGATTCCAAGGGGCCGCAGCACCGGATCGTGTTCCTGGTCGATGAAGTCGGCCAGTTCATCGGGACCGACTCCCATCTTATGCTCAGCCTGCAAACCATCACGGAAGAGTTGGGGACGCTCTGCCGTCGCCGGGCCTGGATCGTGGTCACGTCCCAGGAAGACATGGACACCGTGCTGGGCGACATGAGCAAGGCGAAGAAGCAGGACTTCTCGAAGATTCAGGGCCGTTTCTTCCCACCGCTCTCTCTCTCCAGCGCCAACGTCGATGAAGTGATCCAGTCCCGCTTGCTGGCAAAACTGCCCGACGTGCGGGCCGAGCTGGAGGAGGTCTTTAAGAAGCGGGGCGACATCCTCAAGAGCCAACTCACCTTCAAGAACTGCGGCATGACCTTGCGCCAGTTCAAGGACAGCGAGGATTTCGTCAAGAACTACCCCTTCGCCCCGTACCAGTTCCAACTGATCCAGAAAATCTTCGAGGCGATCCGCAAGGCGGGGGCCACGGGAATGCACTTGGCCCGTGGTGAGCGATCGATGCTCGACGCCTTCCAATCGGCGGCAAAAGCCGTCTCGATCAACGAAGTCGGCGTCCTAGTCCCGCTGTACGACTTCTATCCGTCCATCGAGAGTTTCCTAGATACTTCGGTCAAGAAGACCATCGACCAAGCCGAGACGAACCCCAGCCTCGAGCCGTTCGACATCCAACTGCTCCAGGTTCTCTTCCTGATCCGGTATGTGGACGAGATGAAGGGCAACGTGGACAACCTTGTGACCCTCTGTCTCGACCAGATCGACGGCGACAGGCTAGCCCTGCGCCACCGCATCGAAGAGAGCCTGGGACGGCTGGAAAAAGAAACGCTGATCAGCCGGAGCGGGGACAACTACTTCTTCCTGACCAATGAAGAGCGAGACATCAACAAGGAAATCAAGCAGGTTGATCTCTCCAGCGGGGAAGAAGCAAAGTTCCTGGGAAAGATCATCTTTGAGCATGTGCTGAATGATCGAAAAAAGCACCGCTATAGCAGCAACAACAAGGATTTCGACTTCAACCGCCGCTGCGATCACTTCCCCATCGGCAACCAGAAAGACGGGGCCTTGCTCGTCTCGGTCATAACCCCCCTGGCAGACGACTACGAAATCTTCGACAAGGGCAAGGCGAACCTCGAAAGCGCCGCCGAGGGTGGCTACGTCCTGATCCGCCTGGGCAACGACGAGAGCCTGGGCCGGGAACTGCGGGCGTATCTCCAGACCGAGAAATACGTGTCCTGGAAGAACGACGGCACTCTTTCGGAATCGACCAAACGCATCCTGCGAGGTTGCGCCGAAGATAACCGGGAGCGCCTGGAGCGCCTGACGACCCTGCTCGGCGAAATGCTGGCTGCTGCCGAGTACTTTGTTGCCGGGCAGCCGCTCAAACTCAAGGCGTCAACGCCGATGCCGGCGTTGGATGAGGCGATGGAATACCTCATCAAGAACACCTTTAGCAAGATGAGCTACCTCAACCGGCTCGCTGCCGAACCGCTGAAGGAAGTCCAGGCCGTCTTACACAGCAATGACATCGCCAAGGAGAACCTTCTCTTTCAGACGGGCGAGAACAATCCCGAAGCCCTCGAAGACCTCCGAAGTTACCTGCAACTCTGCTCCATGAAGAGTCATCAAGTCGTCCTGCACGACATGCTGGAAAAGCGGTACTCCCTACGGCCCTACGGCTGGCCCGACGAAGAAGTGTTGCTGCTCCTGGCTCGGCTCATCGTCCTGAGCGAAATCAACCTGATGATGGACTCGACCTTGTTGCCCATCGACAAGGTGTACGAGGCGATCGCTACCCCGGCGAAGCGCCGCAAGATCGTCATCCGTAAACGAGAAACCTCCGACCCCAAAGCAATCCAGAATGCCCGGAGCCTGGGCAAAGACTTGTTCGCAGAAATGGGGCCGGACGGCGAGGACGGCCTGACTACTTACCTGCAAACGAAGCTCAAAGGCTGGCAGTCCTCGCTGAACGGCTACAGGCAGTTGGCAGACACCGGGAACTATCCCGGTGGGGACGAGATCACGCAAGGGCTGACGCTCATCAACCCGCTGCTCGGTGACAAGGACAGCAAGAAGTTCATCGAGCGGTTCAACACGTTGAAGAAAGACTTGCTCGATCTGGCCGACCATTTTCACGACCTGGACCATTTTTACGATCACCAGAAGCCAACTTGGGAGAAGCTCCGCAAGGCGCACGGCACCTTCCAGCTCAATCGGCTGGAACTGGAGAAGGACTCCCAGGCCGGACCTGCCCTCAAGCGAATGCAGGAAATCCTTTCGGCCCGCAGTCCCTACGGACTCATCAAGGAAGCTGACTCACTCATCAACACGGTCAACGCCGTGAATTCGTCACTCCTCTCTGGGCGGCGCACGCAGGCCATTGCCAAGATCGACGCCCATATCGCCACGCTCAACAAAGACCTGGTTGCTGCCCAGGGTGAAGCCAGCCTGCGGGCGGCGTGTCTCAAGCCGCTCGAAGCCCTGCGGGAACAGGTTCAGAAGGAAGAAAGTCTCGCTCACATCACGCAGGCCGAGGTCGAGGCCGTGAAGGAATTCGACGCCGCCGTGGGGCGCATCGAAGAATTCCTTCGCAAATTGGCCGAGCAAAAGAACCCCAAGGACGACGGGGCAGGCAAAGTGACAACACCTCCTCCGGTGGTCAAGAGGCAGAGGATCGTCAAACCGGCAGACATCGTGAAGACGACGTACCTGGAAACGTCCGACGATGTGAACGGCTTCCTCGACGCTCTACGGAAGGAACTTGAGCAGGCCATCACCAACAACGAACGCATTCAGATCAGGTAATTCTTATGGTATACGACGTGACTAGCCAACAGTTAACGGCTTTCGATAGGTGGCGTACCAACCGATCCCATGTCGTCATCTTAGGGGCGGGCGCAAGCCTCGCTGCATTCCCAAGTGGGGATACGAGAGGCAAGCGTCTTCCACTGATGGCGAATATTGTCGATGTCCTCGGCTTGAACGGTCTCGTCGAAGAGGCTGGATTCGACCCAAAAGGAAACTTCGAGAGCCTCTACAGCACACTCCACAGCCTCGAACCACAACCTCCGATCCTTGCTCACATTGAGCAACGAGTAACCGACTACTTCGGCAGTTTGGAATTGCCAAGTTACCCGACTCTCTACGACCTGGTACTTCTATCTCTGCGGGAAAAGGACGCCATATTCACGTTCAATTGGGATCCGTTTCTTGCGGATGCTTATATCCGAAATTCTGGCGAAGCACCGCTGCCAAACATATTCCATCTCCACGGAAATGTAAGGGTGGCGTTCTGCGGGACGTGTGGCCATTCAATGCCAAAGGCAGAAGTTTGCGACCAATGTGGTAAGACGTTGGTTCCGTCTCGACTGCTGTTTCCGGTGGAGAAGAAGAACTACGGAGACGACCGATTTATTTCGTCACAGTGGGACGCAGCACGGGAATACATCAAGCGTGCTGCGATCGTCACGATCTTCGGCTACAGTGCTCCGGCGACCGACAAGGAGGCAATGGCTATATTTACCGAGGCATGGAAAGTTGTCGATCCCGAGAAGAAGCCTGTCGAACGGGTAGAGCTTATTGACATAAAAGATCACGAAGAACTTGCGAGGCAATGGTCGCCCTTTGCCTTCTTCGATCACTATGACATCCGACGCAGTTTCTATGAATCACGGCTCGCCCACTTCCCACGTCGAACTTGCGAAGCTCTGGCCTATGAGGGGGTCGATGGTCATTTCGTCGAACCGATTCCGTGGGCAGGATGCCTTGAAGGAATCAGAAACACGCTTGCCGACTTGATTGCTGCCGAAGGTTGATACATTCATGAACCGCACCAAGTTGAAGAACTATTCTCCGCAGGCACGCCGGGATTTCATTCAGGCGATGACGGATCGTGCGGCCTTCTACGGGTTGACGGCCAAGAAGACCGAGCCCGTCGTGGAACGGGGCGACGTGGCGGTGATCGCTGGCCGGGAGCATCCTCGTACCGTCGCCAAGAAGCGAAAGCAACTCGAAGATCGCATCAAGCGGCACGGCTTCGAGCAGACGATGGAGGCCCTGGCCTACACTTGGTTCAATCGTCTGGTCGCTATCCGGTTCATGGAACTGCACCCCTACCTCGACCACGGC
>JBAUOX010000823.1:0-5239 GCA_049579985.1 Isosphaeraceae bacterium
CTTCCGGGGATAAGTGCGAATGCCGGGGAAAACGGCCCTCGCCCAGTAAGAAGGCCCACAAATCCCGGGATGCTCGCACCAAAAAACGGAAGAGCCATGAGCATTTCAACTAACCTGAAGTGCGAGCTTTGAGGTTGCGCTTTACGTATTCGCCCCCAAAGGGGCATCGACACGAAAGCCCGGGGCAACGCCCTGGGGACCCTTGGGCCGCCGCCCGGGGGAATATAGGCGCGGGTGCGGTCGGAACCAGGTTGCTCAGGGTCGGAAGGAGGGGGTGGAGGGCCTCGATTCGAAGAGAGCTGTCGGGCTTGTCTTACTTTCATCTATAATCGACTCCTCTGTCGTACTCTGACAAAGCCTTGAGTCTCGAGGCGATGATGGTGGTCGACGCGTTCCACACTGCCCTTCGATCCGGGAGAGGAAAGCTATATGGCCGAGGGATCAGTTCTGGGGACCCTGACGGGCGAACGCTTCCAGCCGGTTCGGCTCCATTACAAGGTACTGGATCAGCCGGGACTTCAGCGAGCATTCAAGAAGCTCCGCTGTCTGGATTACGATCGGACCCAGCAGCGCTGGGCGTGGCTCTATGACCATGAGGCCAAGAGGCTTCGCTTCAAGCAATCGTATAGCAAGATCCCTGAACTCATGCGTCCGATTGTCATCGGCTCGTTCTTTCCTCGTTCAGGTGATCAACTCCTCCTCGATCTCCGCTCCTGCGAACGTGCGATCCTGGCCATTCCGTTCTTCGACAAGCATCTTCCCCGGAGCGTCGTCAGGGTGACCGAGGCCGAGGTTGCCAACAGGCTCTTCTCAGGTGAGAACCGGACATTGACCCCGGATCGCCTGTTCGATCGTCAGGCCAGCACGTTCATCGATCCTCTGGCCGCTGTGCAACGATTCAACGACCTGATCGCCGGCATCCAGGACCCCCAGGAGAGGCTCAAGGTCGTGATGGAGGATATGGAATCCATCTCGAAGCAACCATTGCCCGAGATCGAACGCTTTCCCATTCACTTTTATGAAGATGGCATCCACCGTTTTGCGATGTCCTTGCGACTTCGCCAGGTCGTGGCCCTGCAACACTGGCTCGGCAACACCACGTACACGCTCATGGACGCCATCCGTGCGAGCGTGAAGTCGATGTGATGCATCGGCTCCGGTAGGAACAAGGGAGAGGGCCGGAGGTGGGGGCCGAGGGTGTCCATGAACATCACGGAGTGGTCATGTCTGAACCCTTGCTTCGCATTCGCAACCATCACTCGGCAGCTTGCGGCGATCCCCCGATCGTCAACGACGAAGATCCCGATATCTACATCGGCTATTTCGAGAATCGCCACGGCGAACAATGGCTCTTCACCTGCCACCGAAAAACCCGCAAGGTCGAGCTACGTGGCGGCGACATCGACTGGAACACGGTCCGCAAGGTCGAGAACGGCACGGTCGAAGGTCTGATTCTCAACGCGGATGAGCGTGCCTGGCTCCAGGCCTGCTGGCGTGCCGCGGTCTCCTGGTGATGACTATGGCCTCCCCGAAACTCCGTAGGGGAATGATGAACTGTGACCGATAGCCCGCCCGCATCGTCATTGCAATATGGTTCGCGCGAGGGTGGATAAGGCTTCTTCCGAAGCGGATACGGGTTTGGTGATTTCGCCATTTCCAGTTTTCAATGCGACCTGAACGTCTCCGGCCATGACATTCAGCGAACGGCTATCATTGCAGGTGATGATCGTTCGTTTACCGAATGGCCCGGCATCCACAGTGCTGATCGAAGCTACCCCGGCAAGCTCTTCCTTGGTGAACTCGACAACGAGCGGCCCGCCTGCCTGCGATAGGTCCTGGTCATTGCGCGTGGTCAGATACCGGGTGTAGTCATGAGTGCCTCCCATGGCATCGGCCGCATCCACATGGATCGCTACTTGTCCGTCGGAATGTAATTCCAGCATGGCATCGCGCTGGTTGCGAATACCCTTGATTGCCACGGTTCTGGCGTCGCCGCCGTCACCGACCTCGAATATCGTATTCAACTGCTGGCCGCCAGCGTACGCGTAGCCCGGCAGCTCGGCGCTTTTTTCTTTGAGCTCGACCTCCTTGAATGAGGCGGTGCTCACGACCTCTTCTGAGGGCATTGCGGCGGACACGTCTTGGGACCGAGGCTCAGCCGGCTCGGGCTCCTGTTGCGTCTCGTACTCAAGCCTGCGCATCTGGTCCATAACGCCGGTGGCGTTAAGTATCATGTCATTCGTTATTTCGTTGGGTTTGAGGAGCCTGACCCAATATTGATCCTTTTGGTCGGGTCCCTTGTCCCGCTCAACCCTAGCATATTCCTGTTCCCCGCCCAGCACACGCGCGACCTCGAGGGCCTGCTCAGAGCGCCCGAAGGGCTTATTCAAGTACACGCCCTGTGCATATTGCTCGAAGACTTCTGGGCTGCCAGCACTCTGAAGGCCGGCGTTGATGCGGGTCAGGGACGCCTCGATCGTCTCCTCGTCTTGCGGACTCATGGCAGCATCTCCCTGAAAACGAAGAAAATACCGACTATGCCCGTGTTCACACGGTGGGGCCATCGTGACCAGACCAGGCTCGCCAATCACGAGTGGGCCACCAACTTAAAAACAAAGACCCGACACACAACTAAGAATTCGGGCCTTCTGCCCAGGAACCTTCGTGTCTCTAAACCGATCCGCAAAATTATTTGGACAGGCGCGACACGCGGAAGCCGAGATTCGCCCGCGTTTCCAGCCCGAATCGCGCTGCGGCGTCAAGTTATTTGTGCGGACCTGCTTAGCCGTATTTCGGGTCGTTGAAAATAATTAGACACGGAGGTAACTCGGCCGGTCAAGCAAAATCCCCTAACGATTCTGGGGGCGCTTCTCCGTTGGTTAGTCAAAAATTGCAATGACCGAAGACGAGGCTAGAACTACCCATCTTTACACTCGCAACTGGAAAGGAGAGAAAGAAAAGGACAGGTATTGCGACTCTGACCCGACGAACCTGCAAACCGAGCGTCCCCCTCGGCCTCCCCCCCTCGGCCTCCCCGATGGAACGACTGGTGCCCTGGCGGGTGCAGGTCTGGCGGGGTACAATCTCAATCATTTGGTGGTCAAGTGTTGCCGCGAGATGGTATTGAAAAAGCTCGCCGGATGGCAAGCGGAAAGCAGGGGTGAGCGGTGTCCGCGATCACGTCAAGTGAACCGATAACGATCCCGGCATTCGCTCCCAACGACGGCGGCGATCAGCGTACCGTCTTCCGCGGAGTGGACTGGCACACTTACAACCAACTTTCCGAAGCGACCGGTGAGGGCCAGCACGTTCGCCTGATCTATGACGGTAAGGACCTGGAGATCATGGTCACCGGCTACGTTCACGAGTACCTCAAGGAGTTGCTCGGCAAAGTCGTGAGTGCAGTGATCATGGGCCGGGACCTTGACTCTGTGGGCAGCGGTGAGACGACGTGGAAGACAGAGATTCGAGGCCTTGAGGCGGATCTGACCTACTGTTTCGAGCCTGAAAAGATCCGGGTGGCGAAGGCAGCCTTGGCCCGGCTGTCGAAAGACCCGGCCGACTATCCCCGTCCCGATCTGGCGATCGAGATCGATATGTCTCCTCCCCAGGTGGATCGCCCGGCAATCTATACGGACCTTGGCGTCGCCGAGGTGTGGCGACTCGTCCGCGGCCGAGTGCTCATCATCGAGCAGCTCCAGGCGGACGGATCGTATGCCTCGGTCGAGGAAAGCCGGTTCCTGCACATCCGCCCCGAAGACATCCTGCGGTGGCTGAACGAGGCGGCCACGGAGCGCGAAGCAACCTGGAGCCGTCGCCTGAATCAATGGGCGATGGGCTTGGGCCACCAGGCCTGACCGACAATCCCGCGCACGTCGGCATCATCGTGCCGTTAAAGCTCCTTGCGTGACTTGCCAGGTTGGTAGCAAATTGCTACCATGGCCGTATGAGCCAACCCGTCAAGATATCCGATGAACTCATCCTCGATGCCCGGCTGACCGCAGAGATCGCGGAGCGCTCGATTGCTGGTCAGATCGAATTCTGGGCGCAACTCGGCCGGGCGATCGAACCATTGCTCGAAGGCTCCCGAGCACTCGCCCTACGGCGTGCCGGAGCGGCAGTCCCGCTTTCGGAGTGTCTGGCCTCGGTTGATTCGGCTGCGGGACGCCGGCGTGTCGTGGAATACCTCGAGTTGCGGCCGTTTCCCCACTATCAGCCAGTTGCCGGCTCGCCGGGGCTGGTGAGCCGCGTCGATGTCGATGGCACGCGAACCATCGGGCGATTCGTCGGTCGGGAATTCCAGGCGGTCCCATGCCCCTGATGGGGTTCTCCGAGTTTGATCGGCGGCCGATCCTTGTGGCGATTGCCGGTCCGAATGGAGCCGGGAAGACCACATTCTTCCACGCGCACCTGGCCTCGGCCGGGCTGCGATACGTGAACGCGGATGTGCTGGCCACCGAACTCGGAGTCAAACCGTACGAGGCGGCTCGTCTGGCAGATGCCTTGAAACAGGCACTGGTCGGGCGTGGGGAGAGTTTCGTCTTTGAGACGGTTTTCTCCGATCCGGTGGGCGACAAGGTCGCGTTTCTGGCAGAAGCCGCTCGGTGCGGCCACGTCGTCGTGTTGTGTTACATCGGCCTCTCCGGCCCCGATCAGTCCGCGGAGCGTGTGGCGATGCGCGTTTCGCAGGGCGGTCATGATGTTCCCGACGACAAGCTACGGTCGAGGTTTTCTCGAACGATCACCAATCTCCAGGCCGCCGTCGCGCGGTTACCCCATGTTCTGATTTACGACAACAGCGACCTGAATGTGCCTTACCGTCAGGTGGCCGTTTTCGATCACGGGCAACTGCGTCATCTCCGGGAGCCCATCCCGGACTGGCTTCGACCTGTCCTCCCTTGAGGACGGGTGGGCTCAGGGGGACATAGTGAATTGGGGGGCTCAGGGGGACATAGTGAACTGCCATTATAGAATGGGAGGAATAGGGAGACACAGATAAACTGCCCATTTTGCCTGGAACGCTTTCACAATTCACAACGTCCCCCTCGGCCTCCTCGATCGTGGGTGCGGCTTCCTCAACGGGCTGGGCCGGCAACGACCTTTCGTTCCGGTCCGAACCGGCATGGGGTATGATGAGGAGCATCACCTGCTCGATGTCGCAGCCGACGCCGTCGCGCGGGACGAACGGTCCTCGATTCGGGAACGCGGTGGACCATGCCCGAGCCGGCCAAAGACAAAG
>JBAUOX010000824.1:0-1798 GCA_049579985.1 Isosphaeraceae bacterium
TGTCAGACAGAGGGCAATCTCACGAACACGGCCTGCGACCACACTAAACACATGGTGATCGATCGATCAGAGTGGGGAAGAAAAGATCAAGAGCGGGGGTTGGACTAATTCTTGGACGGCCTCCTAGTTCAAGGGTATTGCGGTTAGCCGCAAGGAGCGGCACCCCGCTCCAGGAAGCACCGAGGGCGGGTAGCCCCGGCCGACGGCAAATGGGAAGAAGTCCGAGTCGAACCGTAGACCGGGGCGCCCACCTACGATCGGTCTCACCCCAGCAGGCTCGGCAACTTGCTCTCCGCCGGGAGCAAATCGTTCAGCCGGTCGATGAGCACTATGAGGATATCATCAAGTCAGGGTGATCCGGTGATTCCCATCACCTTGCTGATCTTGGCACGAGGATTCTGGGCCTCACTGGAACTCCACTCCATCCCGACGTACTCGTTACAGCGCGTCGAGAAACCATGCCCTCAGCCGTCCCGGAACCCCGGCCTGCCGCATCAAGTAAACCCGGGTCCATAGCAGGTCCGATTGACTGCACCGGGTCGGAAAGCCCCAGAGCAATGGGGCGTGACGGTGCAGCGCCGGATGGGACAGCCCCAGCGAAAACCCAACCTCTTCATCGAAGTTTAACGTGAGCCTGATTCGATCCGTCTTCGTGCCGATCTTGTCACTGATCATCTGGATGGTCCGGAAGAACATGTGCCAAGCGTCTCAGCTCTAATTGCAATCACAACAGAAGTCATTCATGATTCGTTGCGTGCATCTGTGCATAGATCGCCTCACTGAAGTTTGTGCGAAGCTAGGCAAACGACTGTTCACCAAAGGTGCTTTACCCGAGTAAGTTTAAGAATTTGCTGACCAGTGTTTGTGCGAAGCTAGACGAACGCCGGTTCACCAAAGGGCCACACCGAATACTAGCTATCGCTCCTCTCGTGACTCTCATTAATTTGATTCGTCTGGCGCTCGTCAATATTGAGAGAGTATGCGGCAAGACGTCCATGCCTGCATGCAATGGCGATCTGGAGCAGCTTACAATTCGTCAAGCTGCTTGTCGAAGTCCGCGATCGAAGAGTTGTGCAGCGGAATGGCAAGCCTGGGATCTGGCTCAGGCAAAGCCTTGAGGATTTTTTCGACACGCCGCATCGCGAGCTCGGCCTCGTCAGGCGGGAACTCGAATCCTACAAAAGGAACCTCGGTGTTCGGCATCACCGAGAACTCCAGTGGCCAGCGCAAGCTTCGCAGTTTCTCGATCTCGGACGCGAAGTCCTTGCGAATCCCGAAGATAAACGGCTTGCCTCGGCCCCTGTAGATCAGCTTGAAGTAGGTCTCAGTCGAACGGTTGGGATCAGTAGCCCCCGCCCGCCACGAAGCCGATCCCTTGTACGACACAAGCGGGTAGCCGTGGCGAGCCAGAAGCGGGTTGATGGCGTCAAGGATTGTCAAGAACTGAGGGTCATTGTCGATAGGACGGCTTTGCACAGCTCCCACGTTTTACTCCATCTCACCAAAGTACTGTCCTGCTCCCTTCGGTGAATTGTACCACTGTCATTTCTCTCGTCAACCTTCATTACTCAGGATTATCTGGCGCGTCTCATCATGTGTCCTCTGAGCGGACGCAACGGGGTTGCGGGCGCAAGGGGGTCGAGGATGAGAACCAGGCAGGTCAGGTATCATCGATTGGGACAGACAGGGGAATGATGCGTCAGAGGCGGCTTTTGGCGGGTCAAGTCCAGGCTACGCAACCGAAATCGGGGCAGAGAAGTCTCACTGGCAAGGGTATTTGCCTTCCCCAGACTCGCCA
>JBAUOX010000825.1:0-2550 GCA_049579985.1 Isosphaeraceae bacterium
CACACCTAGCCGCCGCTTCCCCGCGACCGCCGGCTTACGTCTGAACTGCAGTAATAGGCCCCATAGTTCCTTCCATTGTACGGGGGGTCTAGATAGAATAAGTCTGCTTCAGTCCTCTCGACGAGGCGGAGAGCGTCCATTTGGTTAGCCCCATTTCTTTGATGATTGTCAGTCATTGGGATCGCTCGCAGATGGAGCCGCTGTTTCGCCTTGCGGTAGAGTTTTTTTAGGTACGCGTAATAGGTTCCTGCCGTATTGGCGACCTTATCGCTGGCCTCGATGAGGCAGGCCAGCAGGTAGCACTTTTCACCGGCGGTGATGGCCCCGGCTAGGTCCCACTCCTCGATCGCGTCACGTATGCGGTCGATGCGCCTCGCATTCTCCGTCGTGAAGCACAAACGCCGTGATTCACCGGCTAAGGAGTATTCTCGGGTGACGAAACCGGGATTTCCTGGCAGTGCATCCAAGTGAAATAGAACCCGTTGGTGAGGGGCGGCAGTACTCTTATCGGCGTCTTGCGGTGGAAGTATCAAGCCGGCGAACGTCGGGGGGAGGTTCAACTCGACGTAGGCCACCTGGAGGGCGTAGCTTTGGGCGAGTAGGTCGCCTGTAGCGATTCTCCAGCCCATCGCTTTGAAGTGCCTGGAAACCGTGCACGCCCCAGCGAAGGGATCGCAGAGCGACTTCAATGCTACACCGCTTCGTCGGATCGCCTTCGTGATGTTCGGGAGCGATGCCGTTTTCGAGCCGATGTACCTCATGGTGCCACTGACGACACTCTGCGCCGCCGTCCCCGTCAAGCATTTCTTGCCATTTCTCGGAACCTATGTTACCCAGGACCGCCGGGTGGTCGTTCGCAGTGACTCAATGACTGACCACTCTGATCGTAGCCAAGCATACCGACTGAACCGACGCCTTGGAAGGCAGGTCTCCTATCAAGAGCAACCGAGCTTCAGAAGCAAATCATTTGCTAGCGTCTACTTGCGCTATGGAAACTGACCCTCCACGAATCCATTGGTGGCCTCAGCGATGGTCGGCAGACGCCTACCAACAACTAGCGGGCGAAAGGGGCCACCAACAGCCTCTTCGATTTCCTGGCAAGGTAAGATGAGCAAAGGTGCCACGTTCCCGCTCGGAACGATCTCGGTACGTCCGGTCGGGTAAGAGCGCGCACCGACGCGGTTGCCACTCCGTCAGCTCATGAGTGAGGAGTCAACATTCCGATCAGCGCCGCGCGTAGAGCATCGGCTCAAGGGAGCCGGTTGAGCTTCGAAGTGTGGGTAGCCTCTTTTCCACCGCTCAGTCTCTCATGATCACGGAATGGCCGCCTTCATCGATTGTCGGCCAGCCAGTTACCGAGGACGACAACCATACCTGTGAATGAAAGACCAGGTCCGGAGAATTTCGCCATGATTCCATGGCGAGCCTGGGGTTGCGTCGCGGACATCGTCCAATCCCCATGTCACTGGTGCAGATCAATCGTCCAGGAAAACGGCTTGCTTGACGCCAAAAAATTGAGCCAGCTCGGCGATGTGCTTGAGCCCGAGTTTTCGCTTGCCCGCCAGGATTTCGGAAATCGTGGAAACCGCCAGTCCCGTGGCCGACGACAGGCTGCTTTGAGTGACATTGTGAGTTTCCAGCAGGTAACGAAGCATGTCCACTCCGGAAACCGGCGGCATGGGATGGTGCTCATCCTCATACTTCTTCACAAAAACGGTGAGCGAAAGAAGGTACTCCGTTTCATCAGGAATCCGGGCGTTTCCAAGATCGCTCAGGCGATCGAGCATTGCGATTGCCTGCCCGTACTCCGACTCGGAGCGGATGATGCGCAAGGGACATTCACGAACCAGATCCAGATAGGGATCACCGGCTGGTACCGAAGAAAGGGTCACGCTCTTGCTCGTAGTCTTACGGGGCTTTGAACGAGTCCCCATATGCGGAAAACCTCCTCGATCCAGCGCCTCCGACCTTCCACTTGCCTTTGTCGTATTCCTTGTGGGTCAACACGTGACGGACAAGGACGACCTGATCTCGAAAAAGACCTCAACGATCAAGCGATACTTGTTTCCGCCGATGTCAACCACGGTCAAGTGGTCAACTTGATCGGCGCTGGGACAGGCGTCCTTCATCTCTGCGAAACTGGTCCACTCCGCTTTGCTGGCGAGTTTATACCATCGCATCAAAGCCTGCTCGGAGTCAGCATGCACTTCCCAGAACTCCCGCAACCTTCTCCGCGAGATCACGTGCATGCAGAATTCCTGAGAATTGGAACTCGGATGACTCCTGGGATTGTATTTCGCAAATCCAGAAA
This sequence comes from Isosphaeraceae bacterium, assembly GCA_049579985.1. Lineage (GTDB taxonomy): Bacteria > Planctomycetota > Planctomycetia > Isosphaerales > Isosphaeraceae > Aquisphaera. The sequence continues at coordinate 2,312 of JBAUOX010000825.1, forward strand.
ACACAATGGCGAGATGGCCGCGGGGCTTGCTCTCAAGACATTGTCCACACAAGAGCGCCCGGCCTGACCCCAAAATGGACGGCATCAGGGGGACATAGCGCTTTGTGATGTGCTAGGAGGCCGTCCAAGAATTAGTCCAACCCCCGCTCTTGATCTTTTCTTCCCCACTCTGATCGATCGATCACCATGTGTTTAGTGTGGTCGCAGGCCGTGTTCGTGAGATTGCCCTCTGTCTGACA
>JBAUOX010000826.1:0-8307 GCA_049579985.1 Isosphaeraceae bacterium
CCGTGGTCCAAACCCTGCGGTTGCAGAAACGTCCAGTGCTGGACTACCTGTATCGCGCGATCGTGGCGCATCGGTCCGGCCTGCCCGCCCCGCAATTACTGGGCCAGGCGGGGGACTGAACGGTTACCAATGCACTTGCTTTTTTCGTCTCTCGCAGACAATAGTAGAAGAAAGGAGCTCAAACAGACTTCACTCGGGCTCCGGTTAGATCGTATACGCAGGTTGTCGGACGACTAGGTAAAGGGCAACCCGGCTGGTCCGGGGGGCTCGTTAACGAGTAAGCCGACGTGGTCGAATGCCTCTGGGTGTTCCGCCACGTCGGCTTTTTTTTTCGCTTGCGGTGACACCCGGCGGTCGCAGGCACCAGGGAGGTATCGGATGGAGAAGCCCAGTCTGACCATGGCACAGCAGGTGGCCGAGGCGGCAGCCGCTTTCGAGAAGCAGCGAACAGGCCACGCGCCCCAGGCGGTGACCGTTGTCCTGGGTGACGAGACGCTGGTCATCACCCTGCATGGAGCGTTGTCGCCAGCCGAGCGGGCCCTTGCCCAGACCCCCGCAGGGGCCGCTCAAGTGCAGGACTTTCACCGCCAGTTGTTCAACGACTCCGCCGACTGGCTGCGGCAGGAGATCAAACGAATCACCGGTGTGGACGTGCGCGAAGCCAAGGCTGAGATCGAAACGACGACCGGCACCGTCGTGCAAGTGTTCACGAGCGGTACCGTCGTGCAGGTGTTCCTGCTCGCCAGTGGCATACCCGCGAACACCTGGAACGGCAGTGGGATTATCAACTCGTCATGAGCACGGAGGTTCTTCCATGTTGGTCCTGTCCAGAAAACGACTGGAATCCGTTGTGGTCGGAGGGGCTGTCGGCTTCGAGCACCTGCTCAAGGTCACCGTACTCGAACTCAGGGGCGGCAGCGTGCGACTCGGCTTCGAGGTCGATTCGTCCGTTCCTGTCCATCGTTGGGAGGTGTGGGAAAAGATCCGCGCCGGCGGCCAACCAGACAGTCCTCTGGAGGATACCACAGCGCCGGTGGTCTGATGAAGGACCTGAATTGCCGGACGGCGATCAGAAGCCCTGACGGCAAAGACCTCACCAAGCCCAACGTGTCTTGGATGAGAGCTTGACCATTTTACGGCTCGCCGCCGTTTGCTTCGTGATCGCACTGATCGCTGCCCTCTTCGGCTTCGGATTTGCATTCAACTTCTCATTGGAAGGGGCGAGGCTCGTCTTCTTCATCTTCGCCGTCCTCACCGTGATTTCTCTCATGGGAGGCGCGTACAGAAGGCGGGCTTTCTTGAACTGATTCTACTGATCTGCTGGCGACTCGCTCGCCGAGCCCGGCCCTTTAGCTGCCCTCTTCGGCTTCGGATTTGCATTCAACTTCTCATGAGAAGGGGCGAAGATTTTCTTCTTTGTCTTCCTCGTTTTCGCGGTGCTGTCTTTCCTGGTGGGCGGGTCGCGAAGGCGAGCTGTTGTGCGCTGAGAGAGGACTGCTCGAGGATCGCCTCGCTCACGAGTGTGCATGAACCGGCTTCGAACATAGAATGATCTCGGGAGGTGACGAGTGGCTACTGTGCGGCCCCTGTTTGTCTCGACCTATCCGCCGGCGGAATGCGGATTGGCAACCTTTACCAGGGACTCGGCGAATGCGGTCGATGGGGCAGCGCGGGCCCCATCATCATCAATAGCGGCGATCCAGAAGACTGGCTCACTTCAATACGACGACCCGCGAGTGGTCCATGTCATTGACAACAACTGCCCGGACTCCTACCGTCTGGCTGCGGAAATGGCGAACGACGGCCCGTGTGACCTGGTGAGCCTGCAGCACGAGTTCGGCCTTTACCCGGGCGAATGGGGCGTTCGCGTGCTGGAGTTCGTGCGTGCTTGTCGCAAGCCCATCGTCACCACATTCCACACGCTCATGACCCAGCCAGCTCCGCAGCCGCGGCACCTGATCCAGAACCTGGCGGCCCATAGCCAGGGCATGGTGGTCATGACGAAAGTTGCCTCGAGGCTTTTGACAAGCGTCTACGGCGTGCCAGGTCTCAACGTGCGGGTGATTCCCCACGGCGTACCACAGGTTTCCGGGGAAGGTAGCGAGATTCACAAAGTACGGCTGGGGCTCGGCGGTCGACGGGTGGTTTGCACTTTCGGGCTCATCAATCGCGGGAAAGGACTGGAATACATGATCGAGGCCATGCCCCGGATCGTGGCCGCCCATCCCGATGTCTTGTACCTGATCGTCGGGGCCACCCACCCAGAGGTCAAGCGCCATGAGGGAGAAGTCTACCGTAAGAGCCTGGTCGGAATGGCCGAGTCGCTGGGCGTTGGCGATCATGTTCGCTTCGTGAACAAGTATCTCAGCTTGGCCGAGCTCATGGAGCACTTGCATGCCTGCGACGTGTACGTCACGCCCTATCCGGGAAAGGACCAGATTGCCAGTGGTACCTTGGCGTACGCCATGGCGGCAGGGCGGGCAATCGTGAGCACTACCTACCTCTACGCCAAGGAAGTCCTGGCCGACCGGCGAGGCCTGCTCGTTCCGTTTAACGATGCCGCCGCCCTGGCCGAAGCGACCTTACGATTCCTGAGTCATACCGAGTTCCGGGTTGAAACTCAGCGCAGGGCTTACGAATACGCCAGGCCAATGTTCTGGCCGAATGTGGGGCGGCAGTACCTGGAGTTCTTCCGCCGAATCGTGTTCGCGGGTCGAGAAAGACAGGAAGTGACCAGAACGCGGCGCGCATTCACTTCAAGAAATCTGCACAGATCCGAGGACCAACACGTCCTCCAGGCTGATGTGGTGCCCCAAGACTAAGGAAGGACCCGACAACCAGCCGGAAGTCCGAAGTTTGGCGAAGCGGTTCGCAACAGGCCTGAAGCGTCAGCGAAGGTCTTCTCAGGCGCTGGAGGCACGGCGTGACCCTGGAATTGCTCCTTCGCTAGCGCTTCAGGCTTTTATGCATCGTCGAATTCGCCGTCGTCGAGGCATTGGACTTCTCAACCCAGCTCTGTCGAACCAAGTGCGCGGAGCGAGGTTGAGCGCGCGGTCTGGCGTAGCGGAGCACGGCACGGACGGGCCGGCCAGTCGTTCGCGCTCGGTGAGCGGGGTTCCCCGCCCCGCGGAATGATTCCGTGAGCGAGGAAGGCAATGCATCGACCTCGCCGCACCCGTAGCCAAGCCGTTTGGCACTCTCGGGTCCGACCGGGAACTTCCGCTCCCGGTCGGGTTCCATGGCGATCCTGCGGAAGCGGTTCTCGACAAAGCCGCGAAGCTTCGCTGGTTGTCGGGATTCGGTCGACATGGCGGCACTCCGGTCGAGGCAATGCCTCTCTCCCCAGGATACCGCTCCTTTGACAGAGCCGACTGGGACGGGGACAATCGCGTTGTTGGACCAATTCTTTCGCGAGCCAAGGCCGATAGTGCTTGTGTCTGAGGCACGGAGGATGAAGTGGGTTGCCGTCCTGGACGGGCTCATGATCCCAGAGTCCTCAACCTCGACAAAGACTGAGCAGGGCGGATCGGCTCTCGTGGCATGCGGGGCGAGGTCTGAAATCCCTTGGGGTTCGGTCAAAGATCGAGAGTGCGACCATACCGGAGGGGAAAAGCCATGTCCAAGAAGAGGATTTCACGAAATGCCCCGTGTCCATGCGGGAGCGGAAAGAAGTACAAGAATTGCTGCTATGGTAAGGGATTCGATTGGGTCCAGGACGAGGATGGTACGGTCGGCAAGTCCATTCCCATGACCGAGGAAGTCAACGAGGTCGTTCAGCAGCTTCGGCAAGCCTTCATCGAGAAGCATGGCCGGAAGCCTGAGCCGGATGAATTGCTCTTCACGGACATGCCTCACCTGGAGCACCTGGAGGCGATGTTGGTCGGAAACATGAAGGCGGCGGGTCTGGACCCAGCCTTCATCCATGCTTTCGAGAAGACCGGCTTGCTGGTATCGGAAGAAAACCAGCACCTGATTCCGGAGAAGGACCTGGAGGAATGGAGATCAGCCGTCGAGGAATACCGGAGGAAGCACTCACAGCAACAGAAACCCATGACGTACCCGACGGGCACTATGGCCTTTTACGGTCCCGACGACAAGACCACGACCAAGATCGCCGCTTGTGTGTTCACGGCAAAGAATTCCAAGGCGATCATCAAGCGATGGGTCGCTACTGACGTAACGACTAACCCAAAGATCCAGCGGGAGATCATGGAGTTCATCAACGTACATGGGGTCAAGTCCGTCGCAATGAGCGATGGAAACATGGGTTGCCCGCACGAGGAGGGCGAGGACTTCCCGGTAGGCGAAGACTGCCCGTTTTGCCCCTTCTGGAAAGGGAAACAGGGAAGCAATCAGTGGTTCTGAGGCCAGACCCGTCCGGTGAGCTTGCTTCCGCTGTTCCGCACAGGAGTTGAACCTATAGTGGGTTCAAGCGAGCCACTCAAACTGGGTAAGGAAGCGTATTTTATGAGATGGCGACGGCGAGACTGGCCGGAACGAGAGCCCCGGCCCGAGGCACGAACGCTACCCCACGAGGAGAAGACGAAGCTCCTGGCGACGATGACCAAAGAGGTCGACGCCTCGCCGGTGCTGACGGGTCTTGGGCTTCAGGTACGGTCGCAGCGGGGCCGGTTCTACCTGGAGCGACCGCTCGGCGAGGGGGACTCTGCCGGGGTCGAAGCGTGGGGCCGGATCACGCCGCTGGCCGATTCGGCTGACCTTTTGCTGGAGCAGGAAGGCCGCAAGGGAAGCTGGTCCGAGATCGCCAGGGGATCAGCCCCAAAACTCATCAAGACCGTCGCCAGCGACACGAAGGGGACGTTTCACGGCCTGGGTGCACTCGATAAGGCGTTGCGACGGGCGGGCAAGGGGCTGGAACGGCGTCAGGTCAAGCGGGAGGGGACGACTTTTGTCTATGCCGAGTCGGGTGAGGTCTGCTCGCCGCAGGAGGCCCTGTTTCATTACTTTGGCCTGCCGCTGCACGTCCTCGTCGAGCCTTCGGAATGGTATTCGTATCACCGCAAGCCAATAATTATGAAAGGGAGCAAGGACCGGAGCCGGGTGCTCGTGCGGTTCGGGGCGATGAGCTCGTCGGGGGAGAGCTTCGGCGGCACCTGCCTCTATGCCTACCGGGACGGGTGCTGGGGCGCCTACCGGATCAGGCCCAGCGAGAGCCGGGACATCGCCTCAGCCGAGGCGTGGCTGGTGAAGCGGAAGTGGCGGCAGTGGGGATAGTGAGTTACCTCATGCGACCGCGATCAGCGGGGGAACACTCATGGCGAAGAAGAAACCGGCGAAGACAGAAACGAAGTCCGAGTTCCTCCGCAAAGCCCTGGGCAAGAACCCGAACCTCGACTATCGCCAGGTCAATCAGACGTGGACCAAGGCGGGGCACACCGGGGACATCAGCAACGCTCTGTTTTATCAGGTCCGGGCTAAGCTGGGCATCAAGACCGAGGGGGTCTGGGTCAAGGAGTCAGAACCAGAAGCGGACTCCACACCCACCGCAGTTGGAAGCCAGGTATATCAGTTCAAGATCACGCTCGTGGACACCCAGCCGCCGGTCTGGAGGCGTATTCAGGTTCCTGACTGTACCCTCGGCGATCTTCATGAGGTCATCCAAACCGTCATGGGCTGGCAACACAGCCACATGCATCAGTTTATCATCAACGACGAATACTACGGTGAAGCGGATCTCGACGACCTGGACCTCGGCATGGAGATGAAAGACGAGGATGGCATCCTGCTGAGCCAGATCGTCAAGGCCGGCAAGAACGCCCGGTTTGTCTATGAGTACGACTTCGGAGATAGCTGGCAACACAGCATCCAGTTTGAGCGAGTTGTTGAGCCGGAGCCCAAGGTCAAGTATCCCCGGTGCGCCGAAGGAGCCAGGGCTTGTCCGCCCGAGGACTGCGGCGGTGTCTGGGGCTACGCCGATTTCCTGAAAGCGATAGCCGACCCGAAGCACCCGGACCACCGGGATATGAAGGAATGGATCGGCGGCAAGTTCGACCCGGAGAAGTTCTCGGTCGAGGCAGTGAACCGAGAGTTGAAGAATCTCGGATGAGAGGGGCGGGCAGCGATGATCCAGGTCAACGGCCTTATCGTCGATGCCCGGCATCTGCCGAGGGATATCCAGGAGGAAGCATACCGGAAAGGGCTCATCCCCTACATCCCCGGCAACCGGGCGGACAATTCCACCGAGGAGTGAACCATGAGCCACGCCAAGAGCAAGTCGGGCCCCCCTCGCTTCCAGGTGGGAAACAAGGTTCGAGTCGAGTACGGCGTGATCGACCCCGACTTTCCCGACATACCTCTGGGCGGCTGGACCGGAACCGTCACAGAGGTCGCGCAGACGGACGACCAGATCACTTATGAGATCAAATGGGACAAGAGAACCCTCGGCGCCATGCATCCGGTCTACCGCAAGCGTTGCGAGCGGGACGCATTAGAAATGGAAACGATGTGGCTGGGTGAGGAAGACATCGAGCCGGACGACGGGACACCAGTCCCGATCGAGCAGCCGACCGAGATCAAGACGCTCCCACTGTCAGAGAAGGACCAAGACGATCGGGTCCGCATGGCCCTCGGGCTGACACACGACGACCCGCTCCCCGAAGTCAGCCTGAAGACCCTCCTGGCCTACTACCGCTACCTGGCGGCGAGCCTGAAGTTCCCGTTCAAGGCAAGGTTCGAAAGCGACGGCACGACGCTGACCGTCAACCGACTGTTCGACCCCAAGGAGTACGAGCTGGACGAAGAGGAAGGGCTGCTCTGCGAAGCTCGGGACCGTGAGGAGTCTTTCCCCGTCCCGCTGTTCGAACTCGACGACGCCGTGGGGAACCGCAAGCTGGTCGGGGACTACGGCTACTGGTTCTGGAACTGGCAGTGAAGCTGAGGGAGTCATAATGGCGAAAAGGAGGTCCAAGCCGGTGTCGCCGTTTCGTAGGCGCTCGCCAGTTGGAGCGCCAGGACGAGGGGCGGGTGGCCCATTTTACGGTGCACAACCGCTGCAACCTACCCAGACGCGCGCACCAACTGGCGAGCGCCTACCAACTTTTGCTGCAAGTGGGGGCTTAGGGTCAGTCGCGCTCAGCCTGCCAGCTCCCCTCCCCCTCCGGCTCGTCCTCGCCCATCTCCTCGGCGGGGCTGCGTTGCGCCGAGTGCCGCACCGTTAGGACGTGGACCGTATCGCCCCGGATCGCAAACAGCACGCGGTACACGCCGCGCCGCTTGCCATAGACTAGCACTCGCACCTCCTTGCCGTAAACCTCCGAATCCGGGTGAATCGGGCAGCGCTGCGGGCTCGTCTTCAGCGTCGCGATCTTGGCCCGGAGGTTGCGCGCCCAGCGCAGGGCCGTTGCCCGGGACCCCGACTGGCCGAGAATCCAGAGTGCCGCCGTCCGGATGTCCCATTCGGCACGGGGCTGGATCACGACATGGTACGTCATGGCCGAGCTTTGGCCCGGCGGAGATCCTTCTTAAGAGCGTCGAACACGTCATCCATCGGCCGCCCTTCGCCGCGATCGGCCGAGGCGAGTCCCTCCTTGACGGCCTGGATCGTCTCCAGCCGCTCGGCAAGCTCGAAGAGCCGCTGATAGGACGTAGCGTCCTGCACCACCAGTTCGGCCTTGCCGTTGATCGTCAGCACCATGGGATGCCCCGTTTCCTTCAACTGGCGCAGGAACTCCGAGGTATTGCGCTGAAAATCGGTGAGGGAATGGACGTCCTGGCTGAGATTCATGGGGCCTCCGTTGATCGCATCGATAAAGCATTGAATTCGATGTTGCCTTATCCGGGTCCATGTAGTAAGGGAGAGCCGTCAGGCGGGATGGCGAAGAAACGCCCTCGGGAAGCGATTCGGTTATTGATCAGCGACAATTAGGATTCCCGCCCGTGTTGCCTCGCTGACTGCTCTCAAGCCGGATTTCTGATGCGTAGATCCCGCGCCGACTGTTGATCAAGGTCGAGTCTGAAGGCTCGACGAGCCAGACGCCGAGGGCGACGGCAAGCGCGTCCAGTACACTCGTCTTGCCAGCACCGTTCTCGCCAATCAGGAGAGTGAACTGGCGGTGCAAGTCCAGGTCGAATGCGGCGAACTTCTTGAAGTTCCGCAACTCCAACCGGTCGATTCTCATAACAATTTCCTCGGACCGTCCCCACGTTGCTGACCAGCGGCGGGGGCCTTCAGGCTAGGCTGTCCAGTCTGTGCTCATTTCGTACATTATACTTCACGCCGGAATCGGGTCCCGCCACGGAGGGGTTTTCGTGTCGAGGTGCAGTGATGAACGACGAAGGGAATGCTGC
>JBAUOX010000827.1:0-4092 GCA_049579985.1 Isosphaeraceae bacterium
GGCTCGTCGGTCGAGTTTGCCGAGCATCGCAACTACACGGTCGGCGACGACCTCCGGCACATCGACTGGAACGTTTACGGCCGGCTCGACAAGCTATTCCTGAAGCTTTTCCTCGAGGAGGAAGACCTCCATGTGTACACCCTGCTGGATACCAGCCTGTCGATGAGCTTCGGCACCCCGACCAAGCTGCACTACGGCAAGCAGGTTGCGGCGGCCCTGGCATTCATCGGGCTGGTGAATCACGACCGGGTGATCATGGATACGTTTGCCACCAAGCTCGACCAGGGAATTCCCAGCGTCCGCGGGCGATCGCAGATGTGGCGGGTCATCGATTATCTCGAGCACTTGGCGGCTTCGGGAGAGAGCGACCTGAAGGCGGCGGCCCGCGAGTTCGCGATTCGCCACGCCGGCAAAGGGGTCGTCGTGGTGATCTCCGACTTCATGGACAAGCATGGCTACGAGAACGCTCTCCGCTACCTCCTGGCGCGGAAGATGGACATCTTTGTGCTTCATCTCCTGAGCCGGGAAGAGGTCGAGCCCGAGCTGGTTGGCGACCTGCGCCTGGTGGATGTCGAGGACGAGGAAGTGGCCGAGATCACGATGAGCGCGCCGCTCTTGAAACGATACAAGGACAACCTGGGCACGTTCGTCGGCGGCCTGAAGGAATGGTGCACCAGGCGGGGAATCACGTACATCTTCACGACCAACCAGTACCCGTTTGAAAAGCTGATCCTCAACTACCTGCGCGAACGGGGGCTGGTCAAATGAAGGGCTGGTGGGTCACCGATCCCTGGATCTTCTACGGTACTGCCGGCGCGATTGTGGGTTATGTGCTCTATATGATGATCCGTAAGCGCAAGGGCGAGCGATCCGGGGTCGCCAGTCGCGAGCTCGAGCTCTGAGAGGAAAGCGGGGAGGCTACCCGGCATGTTCTGGAATCTCCTGAATCGCCTGGGCTCGATCGGCGCTCCGCTCGAGCTTAACTCTCCGCTGGGCGCGGCACGATGGTTCGTCCTGGCCGGGGTGCCGGTGGGAATCATCGCGCTTTACTTCCTGAAGCTGAAGCGCCGGCCCGTCAAGGTGTCCAGCACGCTCCTCTGGCGGAAGAGCCTGGAGGACCTGCACGTCAACAGCCTCTTCCAGCGACTGCGGCGCAACCTGCTGCTCTATCTCCAGCTTCTGGCCGTCGCGCTGGCGATGCTTGCCCTGGCCGGATTGCGCAGCAAGGGAACCGGCGGCCAGGGGCAGCGCTACGTGCTCATGATCGACAACTCGGCCAGCATGGCGGCGACCGACGTGCCGCCCAGCCGACTGGAAAATGCCAAGGAGAAGGCCAGGAAGGTCGTCACCTCGATGGACAGCGACGACCTGGCCATGGTCGTCTCGTTCGGCGAGACGGCCCGGGTGGTCTCGAACTATACGGGCGACAAGCGCGCCTTGCTGCAACGGATCGATTCCATCCCGCCCACCCAGTCCACCACGTCGCTGCGTGAGGCGCTCCAGGTTGCCGCCGGGCTGGCCAATCCATCCAAGCAAATCGGCGAAGGGGTGGTGGCCACGTCCGCGCTCATCACACCCAAAGTGCTCATCTACACCGATGGCGGCTTCGCCGACGTCGAGGGCTTCAGCCTGGGGAATCTCGAGCCGGAGGTCGTGGTGATCGGCCCGCCGCCCCGCCCCTACTCTCCTCCCGCCGCCCTAACGCCGGGCCCCACGGACGCCAAGGCCAAGGTTCAAAATCCGTCAGACAACGTGGCCATCGTCGCCCTTCAGGCTCGGGTCAATGACGAGCAACCCGACGTCTACCAGCTCTTCGGCCGGGTCCACAACTTCCGCTCCGAGCGGGTGGAGACCGAGGCCCAGCTCTATCGCCATGCCGCCGACAAGCCCGGCAGCGAGGGCCAACTGATCGACGCGATCGCGCTGCAGCTTCCGCCCCAGAGCGACCAGTCGTTCAAGTTCGATATCCCCGACAGCGGGCTGGCCGAGCTCGAAGTCCGGCTCACGGTCAAGGACGCCCTGGAGGTGGACAACCGCGCCTTCGCCATCGTCGGCAACGCCCGCAAGGCGCAGGTCCTGGCGATCACCGCCGGCAACCGCTACCTGCTCGACGCGTTCAACACCCCGACGGCCAGCAATAACGCCGACGTCCGGATCGCCACTCCCGAGGAGGCCAGGGGAGTGGAGCTTTCGCGAGCGATTCGGGGAGGCAGGTTCGACCTGGTCATCTACGACGGGGTTCGCCCCGAAACTCCACCGGAGGCCAATGCGCTTTATTTCGGGTCATTGCCTCCGGGCCCAGCCTACGCGAATCCCAAGGCGGTCGAGCAGCCGGTGATCCTGGACTGGAGCATTTCTCATCCGCTCATGCAGTACATTCGCGACCTTTCGCTCGTCTTCGTGGCCAAGGCCAACCTGGTCGAACCGCCGGCTGGGGCGACCTCGCTGATCGAGAGTAACCAGGGCCCCCTTGCTTTCACCGTCCCTCGCGAGGGCTTCACTGACGCGGTCGTATTGTTCCCGCTGCTCGACGGGACGACTCCCAACACCACCTGGTTTCGCTTCATCAGCTTTCCGCTCTTCCTGCTCAACAGTATGCAGGCGCTGGGCAATGTCCGCGAGGGAAGTGGAGAGGAAGTGAGATCACCCGGCCGGCCAGTGATCCTCCGTGCCGAGACGCTGGGCAAGGACCTCCTGGTCACCTCCGCGAGCGGTCATGCCACGGAGCGCCTGGCACGCACGCCCCAGGGCTCATTCGTTTACAACCAGGCGGCAACGACGGGCCTCTATCATGCCCGCTGGGAACCGAGTGGCCTGCTGCCTTTCGCCGTCAACCTGTTCGACTTTCGCGAGAGCGACATGGCCCCGCGCGGCCTCGTCCCCGATGGTGTGCCCGAGAGCCAGGCCGAAGCCTACAAGATCAAGATCGGCTACAACCCAGTCGTCGGCACCCGGCAAACCCAGGACAAGCAACAGGATTGGTGGAAATGGTTCGCCTGCGCGGCACTCGGGGTACTGCTCGTGGAGTGGTACATCTACAACAAGAGAGTTTATATCTGAGTGTTTATCGAGCGCAACAAACTGTTTCAAGATACTGGGTCCCGGTCTCTTCCTGATCCTGATCGTAATCCTGATCTTGATCGTAATCGTCCCCCTCTCACTCTCTGCACTAGTATGGGTCAACCCGCCGGGGCTCGGAAGAGCTGGGGATGATTGCTCCTTTCTGGCCTGGGGCCTACGCGACCACCTACGAATTGCCTGCCGATTCGGGACTTGGCCGAACGGAGGGACATAACGCTCCACGCCCCACGCCGCAATGCCCGTCCTTCTTTTCCACTTGATCCGCAATGGTCTGGCCATGGGCCAATATTACCACGGGGTACATCGCGAAAACCGGAAACTCACGGAGAGATATCGTGGAGACGTGACTGGCACGTCAACGAGCCCCGCGATTCCTCGCTCGCCAGAACGACACGGCGACGCCTCCGACCGCCAGGAGGATCAAGCTCGAGGGCTCGGGCACGGAAGTCACCGTGAACGATCCAGCCTGGACCGAGAAGTCGGTGATGTTGGCACCGGTGGGGTCGGAGAGGCTGGTGTCGGGCCCGAACGTGAGGCTCCCCGTGCCGGGCGCGGCGCCGGCGGCGACCGAGTAGGTCACGTGCACTAGGCCGAACGTCTGTCCGGGATCGATCTCCCGAAATCCGACCGAGCTGACGTCGAAGTCAAAGGTTTCGAGCACGGTGCCGGGGAACGTCGAATTCGAGAACGCCGACCCCTGGGTTGTCGCGGAGACGGCGTAGATGTACGTGTCGCCAGTCGCGATCGAGACGCCCGTGAAGTTCACCCCGCTCAGGCCCGTGAGCGTCAGCTCGACGATGTCGGCGGCGACGTCGTAGCTCGTGCCATTGATGCCGTTCGTGTTCGTGATCGTCACGTCGAATGCCCCGCTGGAGCCCGCCGCGGCGTTCACGGCCGGTGCCGATATCAGCAGACCGCCGGCCCGGCATGGATGACCACACCAGAGAAACCCCACGGCAAATGCCGCCAGGATGATCCCGGCTCCGGACCGAGGCGCTAATTCGGGCATTC
>JBAUOX010000828.1:0-4327 GCA_049579985.1 Isosphaeraceae bacterium
GGTGGGCCGAAATCAAAATGCCTCGCCCGGGTGAAGATCGCTCGGACGTCGGCGGGGCCGCCCAGTTTAACAATATCGGACCCGTCCCGCTTTCCGTTTCGTCCCGCTTTCCGTTTTCCGATCTCGACCGCCAAGCTGCCCTTGCCCTGGCCGGATCGCTCCCCGAGCCCCGCTTCCGCAGCCGCGGTCCCTGGTGCGAGCTCGACCGCTGGGAAGAGAGCCACCGCTGACAAACGAAGAGGGGTCCGCAATTCGGTCCGGCCCGGGCAGCAGGCCGGTCCGTCCGGCGGACCCTGAAGGGTTTCCGATTCGTTCGGTTCGATGGTCGTCGCTAGACCGTTGATGGTCCGCCGAAGATGCGCGCTCCTGCGATCAGGGCAACCACGAAGAGAACGGCGAAGATCAGCGCGAAGAACTTCGCGAAACTGGCGGAGACGTCGCTCAGCCCGTAAAAACCCAGGCCCCCAGCGATCAACGCGATGACTGCAAACACGATGGCCAGCCGCAACATGGTGATGGTTCCTCCCAAGAATAGGTTCGTCGACTCAAGAAAAAAGGCCGGTGCTCGCCCCCCGGATCAAGTGCCCCCGATCCCTAGCGGCGAGCCCGACCACGACGTCCTGATGACTCTCGCTACGAATTCCGCTCGTTCAGAAATAACGGCGGTGTGACGATGAACCCCCAATGCTCCCGCCCATGAGCACACCGGTAAGCACACCGATGCCGAAGGCGAGGCCGATCCACGGCACCGGATTGCGGCTGACGACGTCGCGAGCCGACACGTAACCCTCGCGAGCATGTTCGGAAATGTCGCCGTAATGGTCTCGCAGCCGGTGCGAAACCTCCTGGGCGTAGGAGCCGACAGACTCCACCGCGCTTGAGACAGCGGAGCTGCCCTGGGACGTCAGTTGGTCCAGATATTTCTCGATCGCCTCGCGGGTCTCCCCAGTCCGCTGCTGGATCCGGCCTACGAGCTGATCAATATTGCCGCCGGACCACTTCAGGTCGTCCTCGCTCAGTTCTCCCCACCTCTTCATCACGTCGCCCTTCAACTGGTTCCAGTGGCCCTGTAGCCCCTGAACGTTGATCGCCATCGTCGCAGCCTCCTCAGCGTTAGTCCATTGCGAGCCAAATCGGCTCGCCAGTCCTCCAAGGCGCCCTGCGGCTCAAACCGATTGAGCACGCCTTTCCAGGGTTGAACATCGCTGCGATCATCCCCGACCAGCCCCAGGACTCCGGGCCTCTCTGGTTGAGATTCTCCCGGTCCTTCCCGGGCGGATGAACGCCAGTGGAACAGATTTGTGAAGACGCAACCCTTGTGCCAGTCAGCCGGATTTCGCCGATGAGGAATGCCTCCATCGTCAGAACGCACGAGAGAGCCGCCAGCCATAAGTAATGTCCCGAGAGCGCTCTCGTGCCGACGGATTGGTTTTCCTTCTGTTCCTCAACGAGTTTGCATCAAATGAAAGGGGCATCGAGAAGAATGGATGTCTGTGGGAAAGCGTGCTCTCGCGGGAATGTCCCGGCCGCCTGTCATCGTTGTGGGACAGCAGTTTGTTGGGACCGGGATCGCGCGACGGCCTGCGCCACCCTGAGAACGCGCAGCGCAAGCAACCGCTATCAGTCCCGAAGGGCCTAACTCGCCGCCGGGGGAGTCAAGCGGCGGTCCAGGAACTGAAGAGCTTGCCGCAACTAACGGTCTGAGTGGCGAGTGGCGAGTGGCGAGAGAACACGAGCGGAGCGGTGGCCGTGGCGATCTTTGATTTTCTCGCCACTCGCCACTCGCCACTCGCCACTGTCAGTCTGCTGGTGGGCCTCGCTACGCTCGAGCCACCCAACGACGAGCTGTCAGCACTGTTTTGGGACGATGCCATTCAGGTCGCATCCCGCTCCGGCTCTTCTTCCTCGGTATTAGCGACCGAGTCGACCCAGGCATCGAGCTCGCCGGGGAGGATGTCCTCGGCCGGATGCGACGCGGGGATGATGGTCGATCGCGGACCGGAGAGCAAGCGGGAAAGCTGGAAGACCCAGCGGCCCAGGGACATCAAGAACATCACGCCCAGAACCACGAGGCTCCAGTAGAGCAGACGGTTCGATTCCGCTGCCGGGGCGCCCCCGCCAGCGGGGGCGGCGTGCCTCGCCCAGCCGAGCTGGCCGACCAGGACGGGCGCTCCGCGAGCGACGTCACCGGCCTGGTACTTCATGATCTTGAGGAAGTAGCCGTTGAAGACGACTCGCTCGGACACGTCGGCTCCCAGCGGAAAGCCCTCGGGAGCCTCCTCGAAGACGCAGCTGTAAGGAAACTTGGGGGCGTCCGGAGCGACGATCCAGGTCTCGTAGAGCCAGCCCGTCTTGCTCAGCTTGGACTCGAAGCGGAGCACGCGCCTGGCCGTGCCCAGCAGGTGAATGGGCACGCCACGGTAGAGCTCGGGACGTTCCCACAGATGAGTCAGCAGGATGTCCCGCCGGCTCTGCGCGGCGAGCTCGACCGGCGTCAGCTTGCGCGCCTTCGCGAGCAAGTAGGCGTAGGCGGCATTATCGCGGAACGACATCGGGGTGCGATCGGTGACCGTCTCGAACTCGTCCGCGCGGTCGTGAACGACGGGCTCGGGCTTAGGCTCCGCCTTGGCAACAGGCTCGGCGGGCTGCGGACGCTGGTTGGCGAATCGCCAGACCAGGCCCCAGCCCACGACCGTCACGGTCCCCAGCATCAACAGGCGAGGTAGCTCGGATCCGCGGAAAAGCCGGCGGCTGGGGCTCGGTTCCACTCCGTCATTCTCCCTCGTCGGGACGCAGCTCCACAAAGCTGAGCTTGGGATCCTTCCTGGCCTTGACGAACGCGTCGGAGAACGCGTTGATGACGGTCATCAGCTCCGAGTAGCGGAGCTTGGGATCGACCTTGATCAAGGTCTGGTCGAACGGCAGGTCAGGGTCCTGCAAGTACTTGCCCAGGGCCTCCTCGAGGGCCTTGGGGTCGTTGGGCATCTCGTTCTGCTCGACGACGATCCGCGCCAGGCTGCCGCCGTCGCCGGCCTTCAAGATGGTGGGCAAGGTACGCAAGGCCAACGGCAGCTCATTGGAAGGGGCAGCCTGATTCGCCGCCGGTGCCGCCGCCATCGCCGTCGCAGGCTGTGGGGGCAGCAGGGTCATCACGAACTGCCCCTCCCGCGGCGCCGGGTGATAGGTCAAGACGAAGAACGTCAAGAGTTGGAACGCCATGTCCAGCATCGGCGCGATCGGCACGTTGGGCCCTTCGACTTTCTGTTTCCTCTTATGCCGCCGCACGGATTGGCCTCCAGAGTGGCGAGTGGCGAGTGGCGAGTTGATCAGTGGCAGATGACAAATGGCAAATGACAAATGACAGACGGCTGCCCGGTGTTTACTCGCCACTCGCCACTCGCAACTATGGCGGCTCGACAGAATAATCTGTCCCGTGAAAGCTCGGATGGTCCCTATTCCTCGACCGCTCCGACCCCCGAATGGACAAGTTATTTTGGCGAGCCTCCGACCCAAGTAGAGCCAATCGTCTCCGGCTCCATCGCATCGGCCGCGTCCAGGATCGCCAGGCAGGCCCGGAGTCGAACGGCCGGAGGGACATCGGCCCCGCGAACCAGCTTCCGAAGTGTCTTCACCGCCTCCGACGTGAGGGACCGGATCTCGGCCCGGAGCCGTTCCCGGCGGTAGCTCTTGGCCCGGTTCAAACCCGCGATGAACTCCGGCTCCCGATCGAGCCACCCCGCCACGGCCTCCGGATCGCAACCCGCCACGTCGGCCGGATCGGCCCCGGCCAACACGCCAACGGCCCGGAGTTGGTCGGGGGATAGACCCCCGTTGCGTTCGCTCATTGGAGGGAACCTCCCGTCGGACCGGCCCCGGCCATGTTGACTTGGTTTCTGGCGATGTTCAGTTGTAGGGTCGGACCGGCCATCTTGCGGACCCTGGCCAAGGTCTCTACAGCGGAGAGAAACCGTTGATGAGCCCGATGGATTCGGCGTTGGAAGTAATCAGCTTAAGTGATGCTCATGTCATTGGCGTTGATGAACCGTTCCTCATACCAGTTCACACCGAACCAACAGAGGGAAGCTCGCTCGGCCAAGAGGTGTTCAATCGGTGTGGGGTTGGGTCCCTCAAGATCGGCTTGGACACTGTCGATCTTCCTGCGTGCGGCCTCAGCCACGAGAACATCCTTCCCGGCCATCTGTTTCGTGAGGGACTGACAGAACCATTCGGCCGGGGACCCGGCCCATTCGACCCACGTTTTTCCCCGCTCCGGGTCGTCAAGCAACGCCCGGACTTGGGGGAGGCAGCTCTCGTCCCCCTCGGCCGC
>JBAUOX010000829.1:0-10276 GCA_049579985.1 Isosphaeraceae bacterium
GTGGTCGCGGATGAGGTCGGGGTTTATCACTGTGTTCAGCGGGTCGTGCGCAGGGCCTTCCTCTGCGGGATCGATCCCCTCTCGGGCAACCCCTACGGAACGGGCCGGAAATGACTTCCCGCTTTTCTCCAATTCCGAACGATCGGCCAGGCAGGAATCAGCATGAAGCCCGCAAAGCGTCGCCTGCCGGTTCCCAGGGGGGCCCGATTCGACGCCAGCCGAGAACACGCCCATCAGACCTCCGAGTGGGTGAACAGCGGCCCCCAAGACGCAGTCCCAGCGCCAAGCCAGGGGCGTCCGCACAGGAACAGAGAAGATCCACCAAGGAACCAAGAAGATTTCTCAGCCACGGATGAAACACGGATAAGCGAAAAGGGACACCCTTGGCCACCAACCAATAAGATCATGCGGTTTTTGTTATTTGGTTACATGAATGTGCTTCCGATACCGGCTCGGCGACCTCGTTCTCTGGATTCTGATCCGTGTTTCATCCGTGTTTCATCCGTGGCTCAAAAATTTCTTGTCTTGACTGCTTTCACGGACGAGCGTTTGATCCGTGGCAGAAGAGCGCGCCCCACACAGCTTTCCGCGCTCCCTCGCCATGCCCAAGGGTCGGCCGCTCGAAAATCAATCTGAAATCGGGAAGTTATTGCAGGCCCGTTCCTACGATCATCGCAGAACCTGGATTCGGGACCGCCTGGAGTCGCTGGCCGGGCTCTTCGGCGTGGAGATCGCGGCGTTCGCGGTGATGTCGAACCACCTCCACGTGATTCTCCGCAACCGGCCCGATGTGGTCACCCTCTGGTCCGATCAGGAGGTCGCTCGGCGGTGGCTGGCTCTCTTCCCGGGCCGCGTGGGGACCAAGCCGGATCCCACGTTCGCCTTGTCTGCCTTGTCTGGGCCAACGGCCGAACAGGCCCGATCGATATCGCCTGGCACTCCAGCCATGCCACCGGGCCGGGAACCGGCAGACCCGCTGGAGCAGGCGGTCGGGATGCTGAGTGCGGCTCCGGCGCTGATGGCGCGATCCGCGGGCGGCTCTCCAGCCTCTCGTGGTTCATGCGAGCCTTGGCCGAGCCGATCGCCCGCCGGGCCAACCGCGAGGACCACTGCACTGGGCGGTTCTTTGGAGAACAGTGATTAAGCCGCCCCACACGGTGGTGGCCTCGCCCCAATTCCTCGCCCTTGGTAGAATCCGGCCAAGGAGGGAACCCCCATGCAGACGACCACGCTGTCCGACGCCTTGGCCGTGCTACGGTTGCACGTCGAACGGGACAACATCCGCATCGACGATTCAAACCGGGAAGCGCACAGAGAGTTGGCGCGGGCCGGGTTGATGGAGGCAGTTCATACGTTCGCCTTAGGGCGGGAATCACGCTATCGATTCACCAAGGAAGGCCGGGACATGGCTATCGGCCTTTCCATCCCCGTTCCATCGCCCGCAGGATCTCTCGCGCCCGGTGAGTGATTGGCATTTCGGTCTGCGGAGCTGCTTTCAATGCCGCTTCGTGGGTGGCGTGGTCGGCCTCGCTGATCTCGTGAGCAATGATTGCATCAATCCGATCTGGCAGAGGGGATCTCGCCCATAACTTCCCCTGGAAATCCGGTGTCAGTTCATCATTCTTGCCCGAAAAGATGAACCGACACCGAATTACGCCCAAAAGATGAACCGACACCGGATTACGCCCCGACACCGGATTACGCCCCGGATTACGCCCAAGATCGTGTTCTGGACGAGGTCGGACGTCGCCTGCTGGCCCGCTCCCTTCGACCAGCGGCCCCTGCGGACGACCAGCCGGAGGTAATCGCGGCACGCCTCCAGCGCGCGCCACCGCGCCGCCGGGTCTCCCACCATTGCCGCTGCGAACTCCGCGTCGAGCGATTCCTGATCCGAATTGATGTGACCCACTGATGAGATGGACGTCGGCGCCTCCCCTCGTTCCTCGCAGCCATCCAAGCGGAGTTGGTCACTCCCATCTAGTATGCCAGTAGGAGCCGGCCGAAATCAAGGATGAATGTCTGGATTGACGGAAGGCCCGACCGCGTAAGGACGTCACTCGCAACCGTTCGGGGCTGTGATAAGATTGACGGAGTACGACTTTTGAGGAGCAAAAACGATGCAGTCCAGCCTCGGAACCGAGAAGAAGACCGGCGCCACCGTCCTGAGCCGTGCCCTGCAATCGAAAGGTGGGGATGTGCCGCCCGAAGGAGCGAGGTTTATCCTCGATCTGGGCATCAGCGAGGACGTCAAGAAGCGAACGCTCAACTTGCTCGCGAAACAACAGAAGGGGCGGATCACCGCCGAAGAGATGGAGGAGCTCGAATCGTACGTCCAAGCGGATAACATGCTCTCGGTCTTGAAGGCCAGGGCCATCCTCGCCCTCAAGAAAGCCGGGCAAGAACCATAAGCAATGAACGAATCGCTGGAGCGTCGAGTCCGGGAGCGAGCCAACAATCGCTGCGAATATTGCAAGATCCCGGCTTACGTTTCCGAGTTCACATTCCCCCTCGATCACATCATCGCCGAACAGCATCGTGGACGGACAACCTACGAAAACCTCGCCCTCTCCTGCCCGCATGATAATTTCCACAAAGGTCCGAACATCGCCGGGCTCGACCCGAAGACCGGCAGGCTCACGAGACTCTTCAACCCGCGCCGCCAGAGATGGAGCGTCCACTTTGCATGGGACGGACCGATGCTGGTCGGAAAGACCGCCATCGGCAGGACGACGCTCTATGTGCTCAACATGAACCACCCCGACCGCGTGGAGGTTCGCCGACTCCTGATCGATGCGGGCGTCTTCCCGGTATAAGCCGCCCGACCACATTCGCAGCAGCCGAGAGCGTCGGCACCCAGGACATTCAGGGCCACCCACAATTTCCTCTGGTGGCCCCTGGTATGTGGTTTCCTTGAGAGAATTTCTTCTTCTCTCTCTCTCTGCGCCATCCGGACTACTCTGCGGCAATTGGGGCTTTCCCAGTCCCTTTCTTCGGAGGTGTTCGCATGGCTTCTTCACTCCCCATTGATTCAAAGAGCCGCTGATGGCCAAGCCGTTCGACGCGACAATGAAAGAGTTGTTGGAGAGCGATCCCCGAGCGTGGCTGAAGTTGCTCCTGGGCCGCGAACTTGGCGACGTTCGCATCCTCAACGTCGATCTCTCCACGATCACCACCGAGGCGGACTTGGTGCTTCTTGTCGCAGAGGTCGAGCCCTGGCTTGTCCACCTGGAGTTTCAATCCAGCTACGATCCCACCTTGCCCCTGCGGCTCCAGCGCTACAACATCCTGGTGAACTACCGACACCGGCTGCCAGTGCAGTGCAAAGCATGGCACTGCTCCTTTGTCCCGACGCCGATGGCCCGGCGATGACCGGATTGCTCCAGCACAGGTTACCTGATGGCCTCATTTACCACGAGTTTCGCTACAATGTCGTGAGGACCTGGGAACGACCGGCCGATGAGATCCTGGCAGGAGGGCTGGCCATCCTTCCCCTGGCTCCGCTTGCGAAGGTGAAAGAGAACGAACTGCCCACGGTGATCCACGCAATGCAGGAGCGGCTTGATCGCAAAGCGACCAAGAACCAAGCCGAGACGCTCTGGACGGCAACCTATATCCTGATGGGTCTGAAATACTCGGACGAACTCATCGATCGATTGCTTGAAGGAGTGCAGAACATGAAAGAGTCCGTGACCTACCAGAAGATCCTCAGGGAGGGACGCGCCGAGGGACGCGCCGAGGAAGCCAAGAGGATCCTGAAGCGACAAGGAAGCAAGCGATTTGGACAGCCCGAGCCCCTCGTCGAGGCTGCGATTGATGCCATTGCCGATCTGGACAGACTCGAGCAGTTATCCGACCGAGTCCTCGAGGTGACAGGCTGGGAGGAATTGCTTGCCCAGCCCTGAGAGATGCCCGATTCCAATCGATCGATATGCGGGTCGGCAAGCTTGATTTCCTGGCCAATCGCTCGCCTTGCCGCACGGTTTCGTTGTTAAACTCTGTAGCAATTTCTCTCAAGCATCTCTCCGAAAGACCATGACCCTCAAAACTCCCGCCACTTCGAAGCCCGAGTTCTCGCTTCCCAAGAGCCACGACGCCTTCCTCCGCGCCAACCGCGTGATTCCCGGCGGGGTGAACAGCCCGGCGCGGGCGTTCGGGGCGGTCGGCGGCGAACCGCCGTTCATGGCCAGAGCGGAAGGGGCGTTTCTCCACGACATCGACGGTCACCGGTACATCGATTACATCGGCTCGTGGGGGCCGATGATCCTGGGGCATGCTCATCCGCGGGTCCGCGCGGCGGTCGTCGAGGCGATGGACCTGGGCTCGAGCTTCGGCGCCCCGACGGTGCGCGAGATCGACATCGCCGAGACCGTGGCCGCGGCCGTGCCGTCGCTCGAGAAGGTCCGCTTCGTTTCGTCCGGCACCGAGGCCTCCATGTCGGCCCTGCGGGTGGCGCGCGGAGTCACGGGCCGCGACAAGATCATCAAGATGACCGGCCACTATCATGGCCACATCGACGCCCTGCTCGTCCAGGCGGGTTCGGCCGCGACGACGCTCGGCACCCCCAACAGCCCGGGAGTGACCGCGGGTGCCACACAGGATACCCTGCTCTGCCCGTTCAACGATGCCTCGGCTGTCGCCGATCTCCTCGACCATCACCGCGGGCAGGTCGCCGCGGTCCTGCTCGAGCCGATCGCCGGCAACATGGGCCTGGTCCCTCCCGGGCCCGGCTACCTCGAAACCCTCCGCGAGCTGACCGAGAAGCACGGCGCAATCCTCGTCTTTGATGAGGTCATGACCGGGTTCCGGGTCGCCTACGGCGGTGCCCAAGCTCGGTACGGAGTGACTCCCGACTTGACGGCCTTGGGAAAGATCATCGGCGGCGGCCTGCCCGCCGCGGCCTATGGCGCCTCGGCCAGGATCATGGACCATGTCTCGCCGGCCGGAAAGATCTACCAGGCGGGAACCCTCTCGGGCAACCCCCTGGCAATGGCCGCCGGCCTGACCACACTGCGCTTGCTCCGCGACGAACCTCCCTACGAGCGTCTCGAAGCGCTCTCGGCCCGGCTGGCCGAAGGCCTGGACCGTGTCGCCACCGATGCCAAGGTCCCGCATGTCGTCCAGCGCGTGGGCAGCATGTTGACCCTGTTCTTCCACGACGGCCCCGTCCACAACTACGAAGAAGCCAAGCAGAGCGATACCAGGCTTTTCGCCCGCTTCTTCTGGGAGATGCTCGCCCGCGGCGTCTACCTGCCGTGCAGCCAGTTCGAGGCCGCCTTCGTCTCCACCGCGCACACCGAGGCCGACATCGACCAGACGATCGCGGCCGCCCGAGAGTCGCTGCAAGCGAGCGTGGGACAAGACTCCATCCGTTCGCAGTGAGACACATCCGGAAGAAATCGGGACGCTGCGATTCGAAGGGCCTCGAGCGGAGAAATGATCGACGAGTCAGGGACGTCGGTTCCACGAGACCGGCGGCTCCTGCTCGATGTTCGGGCAGAACCTCGTAGATCGCCACGGCAGGTCCCTCGGGCTCACTGCTCCAGACTTTGCGGACGCCTTGCGGACGCTCGGCGACGAACCGGCCGAGCGGGCCGGAGGGTGCGCTCAGGTAGCGATCCTCGTCGATCAGCAAGTAGGCCACTCTGTGCCGGGCGATGGCCCGAGCGATCGCGTCGGGCGATGCGTCGGCTTCTCCCTGCCGTTCCGACGTGGAAACCTCCAGCGCCTGACGGCCGGTGGCCAGGAACACTTCCCCGGGATGCCTCGTCAGGATCGGGCCGGGCCGGTCACCGTGCCAGGCAAGCCACGCGCAGGCGGCGTCGAAGGCGCGATTCCCGGCATCCCGGGCACGTGCTCGGCCCGTGATGAGGGAGTAGCCGGAATAGGGAAGCGAGACGACCAGGATCAGTACCGCGGCGAAGAACGAAACCCGTCGATCCGGGATGCCCAGGCCGAAGGATCGTTTCCCCCATCTCACCAGACCGGACACCCCCTCGACGGCTCCGATCAAAAGACAGGGAACCAGTGGGATGAGGAACCGCCCCGCTTCCGTGTAGGGCCAGATCAAGAGCAATGCCAGGGTCATCATGGGAATCAAGCCGGCCAGCCGCCGGCGCGGGCGCCGCACCGCGACGAGCCAGCCCGCGATCACCACGCCTGAGAAAACCAAAGCCCACAAGTTCGCCAGTCGCTCCACGCCTGGTGTCCGCCGGATGACCGTGGCAACCTCGACGACTGGCCCGGTGATCTGATCGGGAATCCGCTGCAGGTAAAACAAGGCCTGCGAAACGATCCGCCCGGGAAGTCCCGAGCTGCCGGCGAGCAGCAGGTTGGCCTGCGTCCTCTGTTCGCCTCCCACCACAACCAGCCAAACCAGCCAGGGTGAGATCACGAGAGCGGAAACAACCGCAGCGCTCAGGGCCATTGACCATCGCCTTCGCAGACAGAGATCCAGCAGCACCGCAAGGACCAGGCCGATCGCGATCTGGCGCGTGAGCAGGCAAGCGGCCAGCAGCCCGCCCAAGGCCAGAGATTGACCGACGCCCCCGCGCGCAGCCGCTCGGACCGCGGCCACGATCGTCACCTGACTCAGAAGCATATACAGAGGCTCCGATTGGATCGCCGATCCGGTCCGGGCCCAGGCCCAGTTGAGCGCCAGCACCAGCCCCAGCACCAGGGCAGTATCTCGCGAGTAGATCCCGCGAAACCACCACCAGGCCGCCAGCGTCGCACCCACCGTGCAGAAACACGACACCAGGTGCGCAGCCAGGGCCGAAGGCCCCGTGACGCTCCACACAAAAGCGAGCAGCACCGGATAACCGGGCGGAAAATGAGCATGCCCGGGCCGATCGGGTTGATCGATGGCGCGATAACCCGTCCCGGCCGCCAGCGACCGTGCCAGCACTGCGTAACCTGCCCCGTCATATCGGGGTGGGGCCGTGAGGTCGCCCTGCCCCACCATTGCCAGGGCCGCGACCACGGCAATCAGACACGCCGAAACGGCCGGCCTCGCGAACGGACGAGCGGGGCGCCGGCCGGTGAAGGCCGCCGCCCTCATGGCGTGGCGCTCCGCTTGGTGACCGTCTCCTTTTGCTTTTGCTCGTCTTGCCAGGCTACCGAGATCTTCGTCCACTCCCCGTTCTTCACCGGAAAGCAGACGTCGTAACGCATCGCATAGTCATCGTCGTAGATAAACTCCAGTCCCCCGAATCCGTCGGAACCGTTACCTCTGACCCAGGATGAGAATCCCAGGGCGCGGTCCCACTCCGGCTTGCCGTGGATGTTACTGGTAAAGAACGTGCTCGGCGCATCGGCCTCGAACCGGAACCGGACCGCCTTGCCGACCCGTCCCACCAAGCTCGCCGAACCCTTTTCCTTGGGCGGCGCAAACCGCATCTCGTCCATCGACGCGATGACGCCCGCCTCCTGGGCCCTGACCGGCGGAAACGCGGCAATAAACACCATCGCAGCAAAGACGATTCTGAACACAGCCCCTCCTCTCGGAGCATCGAGCCCGATCGCACGCCAAGAGCAAGAGAGTCCCCGCGAGACGAAAATCACCGATCACAGTGCCTTATTTGTTGAGCTATCGGCCTGAAGGGTCAAGGGCGACCCTGCCAATTCTTGACGAAGGGGGGAATTTCGGTGACAGTCGAGTCTACGTGAACAGAGCGCCCATACCGATGAGGCCCGAGAGCCACATTCAACGACGTGGCCAAGAGAGCCCGAACGATGACGAGCCGGAGCGACGAGAAGATCGCACCCTCCCCGAGTGCCATGGAAGCCGAGATCGAGGCGCTGCTTTTGTCGGGGCGGGCAAGCTCGACGGCCGAAGCCGAAAGCATGGTCCTCGACGCGCATCTCGCGGAGATCGCTGAGCTTGCCCAGCGGCTGACCGAGGAGGAATTCGGCCGCCATGAGCTCGTGAGGCTCCTTCTGGCACATGGAAGCCGTCCTTGGGAGGATTCGATCCATTGAGTATCGAGACCCGTCTGGCCCAGGTCATGACGGCCCTTGAGCACGCCGGTCTGCCGTGCCTGGTGATGGGAGGGCATGCGGTCCGATACTACGGGGTAGGGAGAAACACCATCGATTTCTACGTCTCGGCGCCTTCGATGCAAGATGTGAGAGCGACTGTCGCGACGCTCCAAGAAACAGCCATGCTTACGGTCCGCGAAGGGCCATCTTGGCGCCCGGAGGATTTTGCCCGTTTCGAGATTGGTCGGCTGTCCGACGGGCGAGAGGAGTGGCTCGAGTTCTGGCTGCATAACCACCTGCTCCCGGGTTTCGCCGAGCTTTGGTTACGACACGAGCGGGGCATCTATGGCGACAGGGAGATCGCATTTCTCTCCTTGAGCGATCTGATACGGAGCAAGGAGACGGAGCGGGAAGGCGACTGGGCGGACGTCTCGCTTCTTGAGGAGATCCAGGACGCCCGCCAGCTCGCACAGGCCGCCGTCAAAACTGAGCCGGCGCTGGCTCTTCGTGGGTTGAGAAGCCGAAGAGGATTTGAGAGGGCGCTGGGCCTGGGCTTAATGAATGACCAGAAAGCTCTCGAACAGTCCGTCCGGCAATGCGAACATCCGGTCTCATTCGCCTTTCTGCTTCCCTTCATCAGAGAGGCAGAGCAACCAGCAAGCCTGCGTCTACCGGTCGATGAAGCGTATCTTTCGCCTCTTCGAACCGTCGAACCGGGCGGCCCAAAGCATGCTGCGCTCGTAGAGGTCGTACGTCGAGCCTATAAGAGATGGGCGACGGAAGTAGACCGGCGGGACAAGGAGAGCCGGAGTCATCGCGGCTGAATCGGCCCGCGTTGGGATGACTGCGGGGTACGACCGGTTCCCGACGCATAAGGCGGAAAAGGATAAAGCCAGAAAATCACGCAATGCAAACGTGGCTCCCGGGGAAGCCCGGGGCACTGCGACACCCCTTGCGCCGGGCGCTTGAGGCCACAAGCGCCTGGATCGCTTGGTCAAAGACCCTCGATCGCAGCGCCTGGCCTTTCTTCTCGCCGGGATGCGGGTTCTCGGGTCCAGGGCGAACCACATGTGCGTCAGGCAACCGGTCCGTTCGGTTCGATCGGGCGTTCAGGAGGCAACAGAGATTGGCGGGAATTCTCTGCGAGCCAGAGGAAGGTGGGCCGGGTGGCCGGGATCTCCCGGCTTGCTGAGGGGGGCACGTGGCGAGCCGGCGGACGCTCTCTCGTCGGCATGGGCATTGGCCGGAGCTGGAGCTGGAACTGGCCGGCGAGGCCGACTCTTGGGTTGGCGGGACCGCGGAGACGACGCGGAGGATGGGGCCGCGGCCACCCCCGTCAACTTGCTCACGGCCCGAATCTCGATCTTGCGGACCCATTCCCGGGTCACGCCGATGCGGCGGCCGATCTCCTTGAGTGTCAGCGGAGCTCCGTCCTGGAGACCGAACCGCAGCGAGATGACCAGACGCTCACGCTCGTCCAGCCGGTCCAATCTCCGGAGAACCTCGGTTCGATCCTCGCTGATCTCCACGGCGGTCTCAGGCGCCTGACTGCAATTCATCGACTCATCGAGCGACCACGAAACGTCCTCGTCGCTGAGGTTGCCCTCCAGCTTGAGCTGGCTGGCGCGGCGGGCCTTGGCAACCAGACCCTTCTGGTTCTCGGTCAAACCCAGGTGCGCGGCGACCTCGTCGAAGCTTGGGGCGTTACCGCGCTCGCGGAAAAGCAGCCGCTCGGCCCGGCGCCACTTGGTCAGCAGCCCAAACATGTGGGCTGGCAGCCGGATCGTGGTTGACGCATTGATCAGGGCATGACGCATGGCCTGCTTGATCCAGTAGCTGGCATAGGTGCTGAATCGAGTTCCGAACCCCGGATCAAAGTCCTCGGCCGCCCGGATCAAGCCCAGGTTTCCCTCGCCGATCAGGTCATCGATCAACAGTCCCCGGCCCAGATAATCGCGAGCGATCTTCACCACCAGCCGCAGATTCGCCTCGATCATCCGGCTCCGTGCATCAAGGTCTCCGCATGCGATGGCCCCCGCCAGGTCGCGTTCCTCCGCCGCGGAGAGCAATGAAACTTGATTGATGTCCCGAAAATAGGTCTGAAGATCGTTCGCGACGCCGTATCCCTTCGCTGTGGTGCCGTTCATCCAAGGTGCTCCCTGATCACAGTCGCCTTCAGTGGAGAAAAACCACTGTCGTCGTGGTCACGTCAGAGGCACTCCTTCAGTCCTGGAGAAATCGGAGCGACCTGTCTGTCTCATTCCATGAGACCACGCCAGATTGCTAGACCATGCAACCC
>JBAUOX010000830.1:0-4990 GCA_049579985.1 Isosphaeraceae bacterium
TGGGCGCCGAATTATCGGCGCTTCTCGTAAGCCGCTGTTCAGAAACACCTTCCGGTTTGCGTGGAGCAGTCTAGCCTTCCCGCCTGATGAAGCCTAGTGTGCCGTCAACCTTCGATTGACGGGTTGACAAGCGGCTCGCACATAAGCAGTAGTTTCCAGGTTTTACTGTACTAATTCTATACAAACGATCATTAAAAGTGGCGAGAGCACATGTCTCAATCTTAGTGATGCGTAGCGCAGGTTGGGCGCAAAGCCTTAATACGCAAAGCATTACACCAATTTAGAGTAAACAACATACGAATTCGGGTTGATGTTATTTCGTAGTTTCTGTAGATGTAGATTGTTTTATCTTACGAATGCGTAACGAGCGTAGTCTGACCGAAGTCTTTGACTTTACAGGACTTGCGTTACTTCAGTAAATCCTGGAAACTACTGCATAAGAGAAAGAGAAAGATGAAGAGTAAGATCAGGAAGAGGACTAAGAGCAAGAGCCGGAGTAGGAGCAAGATCGCGACGTAGGGCAGGTCTTCCAGCATTCCTTTGGCGAGTGCATGAGGTCCGACTCTTAATCTTGATCATGCTCTTAATCCTCTTCCTAGTCGTAATCTTCCTCCTGATCTTACTCTTCTTTGGAGACTTGTCGTGGCCGTTCTGCAGTCGGTCCTGTTTACCCTTCAATCGAAGGTTGACGGGACACGAGTCCTCTTCCTGATCTTACTCTTCATCTTTCTCTTTCGAATTCACCGAGAAGACCTTCTCCGCCTCTTATGTGCGAGCCGCCTCTTATGTGCGAGCCGCTTGTCAACCCGTCAATCGAAGGTTGACGGCACACTAGGAAGGACCGCGTCGCAGGTAAATTCATTCCTGCCGGTCGCCAAAGGAGGGGACGCCATGGCGGCCAACGAGCAGGACCTCCGGCTGGAGATCCTCAACACCCTACTGACGACGCCTCATCGCAAGCTGGAGCTCATCTGGCCGGTACATCGCGAGCTGGTCGAGCAGGACCCCCGGTTCTATGTCCGCCTTGGCGCCTGGTATCACGACCACGGCGACGTCCGCGACCACAAGGAGATGTTCATCGTCACGCTCGTGCTCAGCTCTTTCGAGGGACATCGCGACGTTGGTCTGGCACTCCTCCGCGGCTTGCCGCCCTACCAGGTGGTCCGCGTACTCGACTTCATTCACGGCCGCAAGGCGACGCGGAAGGTCCGCGCAGATCCGGCCAAAGAGAAGGGGAAGGGTAAGAACAAGGCTGTGGGCAGGGCCAGCAAGCAGGAGAAAACGGCCGCGGCTCCAGGCGCGACAGTCGTCGAAGAGTTCGGTCTGTTCCGGAACCCTCCGCGCGCGCTCCGCACGGAGATCGTCCGCTACCTGCGGGAGCGCGAAGCGGACCCGCAGTGGTTCGATAGCACCGTCCTGGTGGCACGCAAGGCCATCAAGCGGATGTACGCGCTTCTGCACGTGGCTCCCGGAGAACGGGCGCAGCAGATCCTCTTCGACGAGAGTCCTCCCCCCGACAGCCGGCTGTTTGCCCTCAAGGAACTGATCAAGGCCGAGAGTCCCGCCGACCAGGCCCGCGCGATCATGGAACTGGCGATCCCGTACCGGGTCGCGGCCACCGTGATCAAGCAGATGACTCCCACGGTGCTCCTGGCCTTGATCGATCGGATGAGCCCGCAGGAATTGATCAACAACCTCGGCTCTCTCCGCCGCCGGGGAGCCTTCGACAGCCCGGATCTCAAGGCACTGATCGAGGAGAAGCTGAAGGAGGCGAAGACCGCCGCACGCGTCAGCGCCTTCAAAGCCGAGGAGGCCGTCAAGGCAGCCGACGTTGCCGACGATGTCCGCCGCGCGCTCGAGCAGGTTGCCGACGCCCAGGTGAAGGCAAAGGGCAGGATCGAGCGGTCGACCGCACTGCTCATCGACAAGTCGGGGTCAATGCAAGTGGCCATCGAGCTGGGCAAGCGGATCGGCGCCTTGGTTTCAAGCGTCAGCGCCCAGGCGCTCTACGTTTACGCGTTTGACACGGTCGCCTACCCGATCGTGTGCTCGGGCGCCGATCTCGCCACCTGGGAGCAGGCGCTGAGGGGCATCACGGCCGGCGGCATGACCTCGTGCGGTGTGGCCGTCGAGATGATGAGGCGCAAGAAGCAGTACGTCGAGCAGATCATCATGGTCACCGACGAGGAGGAGAACACGCCGCCCCTCTTCGTCGAGACCTTGAAAAAATACCGGGAGGAGGTCAAGGCCGACCCGAGCGTCTGCTTCGTCCGCACGCCCGGTGCACGAACATTGCTGGAAGACCAATGCCGGCAGGCGGGGATCACGGCCGACGCGTTCCAGTTCACGGGAGACTACTACTCGCTGCCCAACCTGGTGCCGCTCTTGTCTCGACCCTCGAAGCTGGACCTGCTGATGGAGATCCTCGAGTACCCGCTGCCGGTTCGCAAACCGGCCTGAGCGGTCCGTTTCACAAACAATCGATTTTCCGGTTGCCCGGCAAACCCACAGTCGCTTATGATACGAATACCGGGGACGCTGCCCGACCGCACGAGCTTACAAACTGATCGTAGTTCTCCACCGCAAGGTGGAACTACCAAGTAACCTTGACGCTCGTGGAACTTGCGGCGGATCCCGGGTTCCTTCTCCCGCAGCATCTGTCTCCGACGCCTCATCACGAAACCTCCGTGGCTTTATCCCAGCGGATGCGCGAGACACTGGAACGACTGGCGAAGGCCGAGGAACAGGCCTTCGCAGGTGAATTCCTGGCACCGGCGATTCCCGGAGGCTTCGTCCAGATTCGAATCGCCGGAGTCGTTTGCCGGCTCAAGATCGAGCCCGACGACTTTGCAGGCTGGGGCGTCTTTCGAACCAAGTCCCCGACCACGGCGGAGCTGGTCCGACCGGCGCGCCTTGGCGAGCGGCGACAGTACCTCGAGCTGCTTCCCTTGCTCCGGCTTGTCGTCTGCCTGCGCGAGGAAAGCCGATGGTTGGGCCTGCCGGCTCATCGAGCCGATACCAGGTTTCGGATCGACGGCTTGGTTCACGTCCGATTGATCGAGGAAGCCCAGCTTTTTGAGGTGATCCAGGCACGGTTTGACGGCTCCCAGTGCTGGTACGATGGGCCTGAGCCCAGGCACGATCCCCGAGCGGCGGCTTACCTCCGCGAGGCTCTGGCCGGGATGGTCGAACCCGATCAGTTGAGCCGGCCCGGCTTGACCGCCGAGGAGCGCGCCGCCTACGCCATCAACTACGCGCCCAGGCTCCAGGCCGAGCTTGAGGCTTGCCGCGACCGCGTCGAGGAACGGCTCCGCGCGGCGCTGGCGCACGCCGGCGCGGAGTTCAAGAACTATCAAGAGCGCGGGGAGGTTTACCGGGTGACCTACGAGGTTGAAGGTTGCCGGCACACGTCGGTCGTGGCCCAGAACGACCTCTCGGTCCAGGTGGCCGGGATTTGTCTGAGCGGTGAGGACCACCACTTCGACCTGCAAAGCTTGGTCGGCGTGCTGCGGGAGGCTCAGGGAGTCCATGGGTTCGTGCGCGTCGGTCTGGATAACCGCGGGATGCCGGAGGAAGACTATTGGCGCGCGCATCCGCCCGCACTCTGAAGCCAGCGGTCGAGGAGTGCTGGACGCTCGTTGGTTTGCGGCGCGGTGGGATCTGGCTCGCGAGACGCATCGATCATCGCGCTGGGCAACTGGCGAGCGTGCACTTTGAAGGCCCGAGCGTGCTCGCTCGCGAGGAGCAGCGGCGAGACGTTCTCGGGTTCTTGCACACTCACCCGAGCGGCCCTCCCTTGCCCAGCAGCCGAGACGTCCGGACCATGCGGGCGTGGTGCTCGGCCTTCGGCAAGCCTCTCTTGTGCGTGATCGCCAGTCCCGTGGGGCTGGCGGGGTTGCGGTTCGATGACGATTCGTCGGCAGGCATTCCCCTGGCGCAGATCGAGCTCTTTCCGCGCGGGGTCGTGATTGGAGTCGAGACTGATGAACGACAAGTTCCTGCATGAGCGGATCTACCGTGGGTCTGACGAGATCGCGCGACTGGCGTCGGTTGCGATCACGCTCTGCGGTGCGGGGGCCGTGGGATCGCTCCTGGCCGACAACCTGGCGCGGCAGGGTTTCAGCCAGTGGAAAGTCATCGACCGCGACCGGATCGAGGAGCATAATGTCGGCACTCAGCTCTACGGCGAGTCCGAGGTCGGCGCCTGGAAGGTCGAGGTCTTGCGCAACCGCCTCTTTCGTGCCGTCGGCGTCGAGATCGAGGCGGTCGCCAAGGAGCTCACCGAACGCAACGCCGTAACTCTTCTGAAAGGTTCCGGAGTTGTCATCGACACGTTCGACAGCTTCGCCTCGCGCCAGCTCGTGCAGGATCGCTGCCGAGCAGAGGCCCTTGCGTGCCTTCATGTCGGCCTCTTTGCCGACTACGCCGAGGTCATCTGGGACGAAGACTATCGCGTCCCCCGCGACGTGGCCGGCGACATCTGCGAATACCCTCTGGCACGGAACCTCGTGCTGCTGGCGGTTGCGGTCGCCTCGGAATCGCTGATCCGGTTCGGGCTCGATGGGGCCAAAGCCGCCTGGTCCGTCACGCTCCGCGATCTGGCCATCCGGCCGATGGAGGAGGGCTAGGCGCGCAGGGAGCATCGGAGTCGGTTGCTGCTTGAGGGCGTTCTGCCCGGTGAGGCCGCGAGGTCGGCTGGTGCTAACCCCGGTGTCGAGCGAGGTCCGGACGACGAGGTGCTCGGTGACACCCCAATCCGCGGCGCGCGACAGGTTCACTTGCATTGACGCATTGGTGCATTGACCCAATGACGAGAATTGTATGGACCGAGGGTTCCGGGTAGAATTCAATGGGTATAGTGGACCAGCCCTTTGAAGGTGGCCACACGTATACTAGATGCGCATAATTTGATCTCACCTCGGTAATCTAAGGAGAATACGAGCGACCGGGTAAGATGCTAACGACAAAAACTCGTTCCGAATCGGTCTTG
>JBAUOX010000831.1:0-4694 GCA_049579985.1 Isosphaeraceae bacterium
TCTTGCAACGCGCAGGGAGATGGGAAGATACTCTCCTCGTTCTCACAAGCGACCACGGTCAAGCCTTCGGCGAACATGGTGAATTATTCCATGAGAGAAGTCCCTACGAGCCACTTCTTCACGTTCCCCTATGGATTCGCTGGCCCCGCGGGCAGGGCGGTGGCCAAGTTCGACCCGAACGAGTCGGACTTATCGACATTGCGCCGACTCTCCTCGAAGTCGCTGGAGTTCGACCGCCGCCGGGAATGTCGGGATTACCGCTCCAGAGCACCCAGCTGTCTCCGCGAATGCTCCCCGTACTCGGGATGGCCGACGGCTTCCCGTCGATCGAGGTGTACCGGGAGAGGGCCGAGGGCCCGCTTTTCGAACGACTTCGGAGATCATTCGCCGTGGCCTACTCAGGAGACTTCAAGGCCATCGCGCGAGTTGACGACAGGAGTATCCAAACCTTCAACCTCGTCTTGGACCCTGGCGAGATGAACGACTTGGGGAATGCGACCGACGGGGCTCGAGGACTAGCAGTACATGGTGCCCTTCAGGCCGCGGAACAGATTCGCCATGTAGCCAAAGGAGCCATGGACCCTGAGGTCAATGCCCGTTTGCGCTCCTGGGGGTATCTCTGAATCCCATGGCAAGCAGCAGGTCGCCGCGGAAGTATCGCGGGTCCCTGGCGTTCCCCTTAGATATTGCGACCTGCCAATTACCCTCGATATCCCGACTGAATGGTCCTTCCGAATCTGAACGACTTCCCAATTCGACCAAATCTAGAACACTCCCGATTCGGCTCGTGATCCGAGATTCATGACGAAAAATGGCATCCTGAAAGTGCTCTTCGAGGGCGCGACGATGGTGTCCGGGTGGGGCGGTGGCGAACCGGTCATCGCGGATTTGCTTCAGCGCGGACTGGAGGAACTCGGAGTTCAGGTTCTTCGGGAAGGCTCGCGCAGAACCCTGCCCGAGCTGGTAGCCCTCGGGTTGTTTCCGTTCGATGCCGAACCGACACGCTTAGCTCGATACCGTCGGCGTTTAAGGGAACTGCGCCCGGACGTTGTGATCGCGTGGTATGACTTCGATTGCTCACTTGTTCTTGCGGCCCGCCTGGAGGGAATCCCGGTGATTTCCTCGGTTCACATCTATTGGCCGACGTGTCCGATGGGCACCCGATACATCGAGGGCGTGGGCAATTGCGACTCTCCCGAGCTCTTGAAGTGTCTGCGGCACATCGCTCGAGCCGAACCTTCTCCGAATCTCGGTCTCCCCGTGACGGGTCTTCCGGGACCTTTCGGACTTATTCTTTACAGCAAGGTCAGAGCCCGGCCATGGGTCCTCGGTCAAGCGAACGCCATCGTCGCGAACAGCGAGTTCATGGGTCGAGTTCTGAGGGATGCAGGGTATGGACGAGTCCACGTTATCTTCAACGGTGTCGACGTGGAGCTGTTTCGACCCTCGGTGGAGAGGCCTTTGGGAAACGTTGTCCTCTATCCTGTAGCCCGGTCCAACCAGGAAAGAAAGGGGTACCATCATTTTGCCGAGCTTGCGCGGACGGTTCGTTCAAATCGACCAGGGACAAGCTTCAAGGCACTGAATTACCAAGGAGACTTGACGGTCGAAGGTACACCGTTCCTCTCCCGGGAGGACTTGGCGGCACTCCTTCGATCTGTTTACATGGCCGTCGTCCCGGGCCTTTGGGAAGAGCCGTTTGGGCTTGTGGCGGCGGAAGCAATGGCTTCGGGCCGCCCGGTTGTCGCGTACAAAGGCGGAGGGATCTCCGAAGTGATCGAGGACGGGGTCTCCGGCGTCCTGGTCCCCCAGGGCAACCTTCAGGAACTCAACCGTGCCGTCATCAACCTGCTCGACGACCAGACCGCGGCCGAGCGCATGGGGGCAGCCGCACGCGCCCGCATAGAGACGCTGTTTCGGTACCAGGTCATGGCCGAGCAATACTTGGAACTGATCCGCGACCTCATCGATTAGCTATCCGTTGCCTTCGCGAGTGGGCGGAGGAGTTCGCTTCATGAACGTTCGTGCAAACCACCAGGTCCACTTCTGGGGGACATGCCGCACGACCCTGAAACTGAGAATTCGGATGAAAAACACAGAAAGGAGCATAACCGGCACTTGCTCAGCCAGGGGGAGCTTGCTGCGGGGGTCGTGGTTCCAAGCGACCGGGAACTCCGAAATGGTCCCTCCCGATCTGCGGATGTTGAATAGGATTGCGGCGTCAAATGCCCAACCGTGAAGCCGCACGTCCGGCATAATCTGGTCCAGCCGCTCCTTTCTGAAGAATTTCGCCCCGCACTGGGTGTCGCTTAGGGGAAGGCCAAGGACCGATCGGGTCAGGGCATTGAAGCAAACGCGGAAGACCCGGCGTGGGAGCGGAGTGTGGCCTGTCTCGACGCTGCCTGGGAGTCGACGAGATCCGATTGCGGCATCTACGTGGTCGGTGGCTCGGATCAGTTTCAGGATGTCTTCATTAGTTATCGGGGAGTCAGCATCCAGGTAACCCACCTTCGAGAATCTTGCTTCTTGGAGCCCCCTCTTGACAGCGCCCCCCTTGTAGAGTCTCTGGTCTATTTCGAGGACACGGACCCCCTGGGATGTCATGGTCCGGGCTATCTCCGCAGTGCGGTCCTTCACACCGTCCACGACAACGATTACTTCGAACGGAACTTCTATCGACGAGAGAACGGTGAGGTAACGCTTGAGTGCTCGCCCGATACGCTCTTCCTCGTTCCAAGCGGGGACGACAACGCTGACGCCGTTCGGCATGGGGAGGGCTGATTGTGCACCTCCCTTGATAAGGACTTTGATTAGCGCTGAAGGCTCATTTGTGCCCGCAATAATCGCGCCCAGGAAGCTCCATTAACTGGGCGGCCCAATTGCGAGGCGCCATCCCACGGTGTCCGCGTCCCTCCGATATCTCGAATCGGCGCGAGCCGTGTCTTGGTCATCCTAGGGTCACTCATCTGACTCCCGGTCACCCTGCTGCGCGGTTGACCTGCCGCCGACGCGTCCTGTGTCACTTTGAGTGGTTGGAAGGAGTACATGACCGAGTCCACCACTCCCGACGAGCGGATTGACGACGATGAATCAAGCGATTGTGATCCTGTATAGGTCCAGGTCTCGAGATTGCCAAGAAAGGGTGACTTCCCCATTCTTCAGTAGCTGAGCAATACAGAGACTCGCGTAGCCCTGAGGAGCCAGCAATCCGCCAATCAGAGTGGCATCGGTCAAGATGTCGGTCACTTGATGCGACTGGAGAGCGCTGTTCCAAGAAGCCGAGATTCCCGAGTCCGCCCAGCATTCCGCCCCCACGAGGGAGAGTCCGAGCTGGCTTGCGTTGGTGAACTCACCCACCCTCACGTCCAATGCAGTAACATTCGCCAAATTGATTGCTCCCTTGTCAGGGAAGCTTGGCAGCACCACTCCTTCTACCTCGCCCCCTGACAGGTTAGTGACCTGCGAATTGTAAGCAGCCCCCAGCGTGAACCACGCAGCCTGCTGGAGGTGAGTGGTCGCGTTGAGCGAGGTAATACCGACCGAAACAACACCATTCCCGATTTGCTGCTTGAATAGATTTGAGTCGGTCGCAGTCAGATTGATGCCGATCCATGCGGCGGTCAAGAACGCATGAGTGGGATGCTTCAAAGTGGGCCAAGAGAGAGTCAAGGTTCCACCCGCAGTGTTGACATGCGGCGTGAGATTGAAGAGCGAAAGCTCGTTTGACGGTATCGGGTCGGCTGGCACAAGAGGTTCGGTAAGATTGTCGTAACCTTGGTTAATACTCTGATTCGTGATTTGAAAAGGGCCGTAAAAATCGGGTTGAATGACCTGACTTGGGTAGTTGTAAATCGTGTAGAAGCTCGACGCCCCATAGTACCCCCACGAAGTCTGCACATATGTGTGCACTCCGGGGAGCAAAAGCGTGTTTCCGCTGACGGAGGCCAGCTCCTGACGAAGCCCAAGGTATTCCGGCGGGATGTCGAAACCGCCAGGAGCTAGGGTCGCCCTCGGAGACAGTGCCTGTCCATCGTAGACGGGCATCACAACCAACATCAACAACGCGGCCAAGCTAATCGCGAATATCTTCGAGCCCATCGAGGGCAGAGATGACGCGCCCGATCGCCGACCGGTGGTGGAAACTGGACTCTTCGCTGGGCCGACCTGAGAAGTCAAAGAAGGTTCGCTTCCTCCTTCCAGATACTGTAACAGCCCGCGGAGTCCCAGGGCAAGCCATACCACTGAGAGAGCGGCCAGGACGGGGTAGACAACAGCGAGAATCTGGTATTCCACGTAGTAATAGGGAAATGCGTAGCGCAGGGGAGGGTAGGCCTGCATTATTGGCCCCACGACGAGCCCGAACGGGGGGTTTGGCCCGTCGCTCCAAGCGATTGTAGCCCAAGCGATTACCTCTGCAACTATCACAACCTTCCAGCTGAGGAAGCGCGGTCCCTTCACGAACACTGCCACTACGGGAACCACGAGGACAAGAATTGGCCACGTCCACGAAGATATGGATTCAATAGTTAGACTCGAGTAAAGGGAAGAGTAGGGATACAAGTGGAAGCTATCCTTTCCGAGGAGACGTATCACGAAAGGAAAGGTGTTGGAAAACGTCAGCAGAAGGCCAGGCTGACTTGATATGATATTTCCAAGTGTTCCACCGGGAGACAGATAAGTGGTCAGCGTATTCC
>JBAUOX010000832.1:0-4216 GCA_049579985.1 Isosphaeraceae bacterium
GTGTATCGTCAGTCTGAGAAGAACCTGGGACTCGGAATCGGCCAAGGCCAGAGAGGACGTGCGGGGGAAAAATTGCATCCGTAACAGGGATACCTATAATGGCATGGAAATCGAAACTATTCACAGGCGAGTTGCGTCGAATTGCCTATCTCCGCGCAAAGTTCCTCAGTTTTCTCCGTCGGAGAGGATTGGCCAGTACACTCCGTCGAGGCTGGAAGGAGGTTTGCCAACCCCTGGGCTTGGTTTTCTCAGCTCCCCATCAAATGTGGCTCAGAGAGAACGGGCGGAGTAGGTTGGCCGAGACACTACGCCGAGGCTCGAGCTTGGTCCGCCGTCGCCTGGGCTGGAGCTCCTCGGATCCCTATCAAAACTGGCTCATAGAGAACCGTCCACGATTCGTCGAACTCGTGCATCAACGTCGCCGGGTGAAGCATTCCGAGGGGCTCCCCCACGTGGTGCTGTTGATCACGACGGCAGGGGCGTCCCAACGAGACATCGAGCGGACTCGACTCAGCCTGCGGCGGCAGACATATACTCTGTGGAGTCCGACGTATGTCGAGTCGCTCTCCTCGGCGGGATCGCCCCAGCAGGCTCTTGACGATCCGGGGTGCGCTTACGTGGGGGTAATGAAGGCTGGAGACACGCTAACACCAGATGCTCTCTACCAGTTTGCGCGGACGGTGCAGGATGACCCCGACCATCGGCCAGGCGTGATCTATTGTGATGAGGATCACATCGACACCGAGGGACGGGTGCGCAGCCGCCCGATCTTCAAGCCCGCGTGGTCGCCCGAGATGATCCTCGGCTACGACTACATGGGCCGGCTGACCTTGGTCCGGCGTGAGTTGATTGAACAGGCTGGAGGATTTGACCCAGAGATGGGCGAAGCCACCGAATGGGACCTGAAACTGCGAATCTTCTCCCTCACCGATCGTATTGTACGTCTTCCCAAGTGCCTCTATCACAATCGCAGTGAGATCGACGTGCGCGAGGCGCGCCGTTGCGGTCAACATGGTCGGGCCGCACTGAGGGCCCACCTTGGTCGACTGGGGATCGAGGGTGCCGATGCCATCGACCAGCCCAACGGCACCTTCCGCATCCAGTGGCGCCTACCTGAGTATCCGCTGGTCAGCATCATCATCCCTACCGTGGACAGGCAACAACGTATCCGGCGGTGTGTTCATGGACTCCTCGACGAGACTTCCTATCCGAACAAGGAGATCATCCTCGTCGACAATGGGAGCACCGAGCCGGACACCCTCGCTTCCTACGACCAGTGGAAAGCCTCGGGCGCGGTCAGGCTCGTTCCGTTCGACCGGCCCTTCAACTACTCGGCGGCGTGCAACGCCGGAGCAGCCGCCGCACAGGGGGAATATCTCCTCTTTCTCAACAACGATATCGAAGTCATCTCACCAGATTGGCTCGAGGAACTGATGAGATGGGTCCAGCGTCCCGGCGTGGGGATCGTCGGGCCCAAGATGATCTTTCCCAGTGGGAGGATCAACCATGCGGGCGTCGTCGTTACCCTGGATTGCTTCATGAACCTATTCCGGAATCAGGTGGCTGATGATTGGGGGGTTTGGGGGCACGTCGATTCCTACCGAAATACTTCCGGGCTGATGGGTGCCTGCCATCTGATGTCACGGTCCACGTATTCGAGGCTAGGGGGCTACGACGAGCGATATCTTCTTGTCGGCAGCGATATCGGCATCTGCCTGGAGGCGTGCCGATCGGGACTTCGCAACGTCTACACTCCGTACTCAGTCCTTATACACGACGAAGGTACCACCCGCCAGGGGATCGGAGACCCGATCGATGATCTGAACTTGGCTTCCCGCGAGATCGTCCGACACGCCTATTTCGACGACCCCTACTTCCACCCGTCGCTCGCGCCCCGCCAGGCGATCCCGTCTCTCCGCCCGACATTCGTACCCTCCTCCTCGGATTACTTCTCCTTCTTGCTCTCGGAGACCAATCCAGGAGTCCTGCGCGAACTGGACCTCGATCCTTACGACGACGGATCGGTCCGGCGTGTGGCGGGGCGCTGGTCGACGGGACTCAGATCGGGTACGTACAAGCCCGCCGATGTAGGCGCCAATCCGGAGACGGCTGCCCGTTTCATCTTGGGACTGCTACGCAAGGACCCGTCTTTGCGCCAAGCCTTCCCCACGGCCCTCTCCGAGGGCCCCGAGGGCGCCTTTTGCCGATGGCTCTGTTCGGCAGAGGCCGTAAGGCGGTACAACTTGCCCGCGACGGCCCCAGCGACAATCCGAAAAGCCTTCCAGTCGAAACCATCGGCGAGGATCCGACAGACCTATGAGCTCAGCGACGATCTGCAACGATTCTATCCCTTGGCCTACCTGCGTGTCGGGCGGGCCCGCTTTTTTCGCTGGCTCCTGGCTGAGGGACGGATCGAGCATGAATTCTCCGACGCGGCGATTTGGTGGTTCCTGATCGAATGCGACGAGGACCCTGCCCGCGAGCTGGTCCGGTCCTACAAAATCTCGCCTTGGTGGCAGAGGTTTTTCCCCGACGCATTGTCACCCGTGGGTTGGGGTCGTTTCGCAGGATGGCTGAAACTTCGTCACGGCATTGATGCGAGCGGTCTGGATTATCGCAAGCATTCCGGCCTCGGGGTTGTCGAAGAGCTTCGTTTTGCCTACGAGTGCCGGGGAGATTGGAAGCGGCGCTTCCCCGACGCTCTACAGACCCTAACCGTGAACTACGACCTGCTGGCCTGGATACGCGAGCATGAAGGAGTCTCCGACCCTCAGGTCGCCGATTGGCTCTATCGAATCGAGGCCAAAATCGAGAGCGGCGGCTTCGCCCGACCGGGGATCAACGTCCTTGCTTCTTTCTGCTACCCATCCGGTATCCAAGAGTCGGCAATTTGTTACGTGCATTGCTTCAGGCTCGCCGGCGTGTCGACTTCCTGCAGGGACGTACCGACCCACATGAGCTTGGATGACCCGTTCCGGGACGAGTTCCTCGGCCTGGAGACGCACGATACGACCCTGATCCACGTCCAGCCAGATCCTTATTTCTCGGCCGCTTACGAACGTGCCCGATTGGCACCCAGACACGGAGTCTATCATATCGCGATGTGGTGGTGGGAAACCGATGTCGTTCCGGAGAGCTGGAAGTCGATAGCCAGATCCGTTGACGAAGTATGGGCCGCGTCGCGGTTCGTAGCCGAGGGGTTGCGCCGAGGACTCGATGTCCCTGTCCATCATATGCCCCTAGGGGTTGAGCTCGGTCGGATCCGCGAAGTCGACCTTGGCTCTTATGGCGTCCCTGCTGATTCCTTCGTCTTCCTCTTCCTCTTCGATCTGAGCAGTAACCTCGAAAGGAAGAATCCGCTCGGGCTAATCTCCGCTTTCAAACAGGCGTTTCGCCGCGGCGAGAAAGTCAAGCTCATCATCAAGGTTTCGCGCAGCACGGCCCACCCCGAGGATTTCGATCGTCTCAAGAGAGAGGCGAACAAAGTCGGTGCGATCATTATCGACCAGAGGCTACCCAAGGAGGAACTTCGCGGTCTGATTGCGGCATGCGATTGTTATGTCTCGCTTCATCGTAGTGAGGGATTGGGTCTGACCCTCGCCGAGGCGATGATGCTGGGTAAGCCGACCATCGCCACAGCGTATTCGGGAAACCTCGATTTCATGGATAACAGCAATTCTCTCTTGGTGGGCTACGACATTGTCGAAATATCTTCATATGCTATTGGATGCTCGGGAAGCCATCATTGGGCCGATCCATCGATCCCGGAAGCCATTCGCGCGATGCGCTGGGTCTTCGAAAAGCCCGAGGAGGCACGTTCGTTGGGGGAGACTGCCCGTCTCTCTACGGTTCGCCATTTCTCGCCCGAGCAATGCGGGAGGCGGATGCTCGAACGTCTGAGTCAGATACGCAGGGAACGAAGTGGAAAACGGGATGTCTTGGTTACTAATTCATTGAGGTAAACCACCGCCTCTGGCGGTGAGAATTGACAACAGTGCAGCGGGGTGCCGGTTCGTGGAGCGGATGCTGACCGTGGTCCAAGTCCTGCAGTTGCAGAAGCGTCCGGTGCTGGATTACCTGCATCGCGCGATCGTGGCTCAACGGGCCGGCCTTCCCACCAGGGCCAGCGCACGACGTTTTCCCGTGTTTTTAGGGGTTCCTCCCGCATTTCAACGAATCTTTGTGTGATCAGTAATACATTGTGTGTCCTGCATTG
>JBAUOX010000833.1:0-1960 GCA_049579985.1 Isosphaeraceae bacterium
GTTCACTACCCCTTTTTTTCCGCCCCTTCCAGGGCGGCCAATCGCGCGCGCAACTCGGCTGATTCCACTTCTCGTCGCTCCGATTGCTCCCGGAGTTGTTGCAGTTGGGACTCGAGCTTGGCCCGCGCGGCTCGATCCTCTTGGGCACTTGCTTCGTGTGCCAACGCGCGCTCGCGCCAGGTACTCCGTGACCGCTCCACTGCGGCGGCTTGGTTCCGCCACCTTTTGCATTCGGCTCGAAGCTCGCGATACTTCTCACGAAGCTTGTTGCGACTCTTCAACAAGGACCGCACCAGAATCCGGCGGGGAGACTTCGCCTGATCGGCACTCTCCAAGATCCGCTTCGATCCAACTCCGTTGGCTTCCATGCCCAAGCTCCCGACCTCCGGAAACCCCATCCCAACGAAACAGAAATCGTATTTCGACAAAGCCCTGAACGCCATGTCAAGGGCAACTCGAAATCCACCTAGGGCCAGCCTGCCCGACCCCAGAATTCCGGCATTCCTGGAAAAAGATGCATTCGGCCGCGTCCCTTCCCGGCATAATGAGTCAGAGACGGGGATTCTCTGAAAGGATGCGGGACTTGATTACCGAGCCCATCAGCGATGCGGGCCTTCTCGAGCGCTTTGCGAGCCACCGGGACGAGGCCGCATTCGGTGAACTCGTGAAGCGGCATGGGCCGCAAGTGCTCCAGGTCTGTCGCCGGGGTTTGCCGAGCGAGCACGACGTCGAGGACGTTTTCCAGGCAACCTTTTTCGTGCTGGCCCATAAGGCGGCAGCCGTCTCCTGGAACGAATAGGTGGAAAGCTGGTTGTGCGCCGTGGCCCGCCGGCTGGTCCTGCATGCGCGTGCCAGTGCATGGCAACGGCAAAGCCGGGAACGACCGATCACTGCCCTGGGAGGAGCCCGGGCTGAGGAATACAGCGGCTTTCTGCCCGATCAGGATCATCCCCTCTACAATCCCCGCGAGGAAATGGAGCGCAGGGACATTTGCCGGGTACTCCATGCCGCCCTGGGCCAGCTTCCAGAGAAATACCGCGCTCCAGTCGTACTCTGCTACCTCGAGGGCAAGACCAACGAGGAGGCCGCGCGACAGCTTGGATGGCCGGCGGGTACAATGTCGCGGCGCTTGCAGCGCGCGCGCTCACTGCTCAGGCAGAGGCTGGCCCGATGCGGTTTGTTGATCGCACTTTGCGCAGTCTGTGCGGCATTCGCGTTCGCCAGAGTCGGGCAGCTCGGCCCGCGAAGTCAGCCTGCGACCGTTTCCGTGCGTCAGGCCATGCAGTCGCTCCGCTTTCCCTCGGGGGCAGCGATGAACCTGGAATCGCGGCTCCAGCGATCACTTGGGGATGGCCAGGTTTCCCGAGAACGCGAACAGGTCGAGGCTCTCGCTCGTAAAGCCCAGTGGGTTGCCGAGCAGACTGCCGATCAGGACCCTGGCCGAAGCTCCGAACTCTGGCTCTTCCACGCGGCGAAGATGCGCCTGGCGGCGCTTGATCTTGGCCAGGCGGCCAGGATCGGCGATCGGGCAGCCCTGCTGGGTGCGGCTCGACAACTGGACACCACCTGCATCGGCTGCCACCAAATCTTCCGCCACTAGATCGAGCCATGGTGCAGTTCCCCGCCCGGAGAAGCGTCGGCAGATTGGCTCGCTTCCGGAGTCAGCAAAATTCCACAAGCTGCAACTGTTTCAAGGTGTTTGGGCGACCATTCGGGCCAGCGCGTCTGGTTCCCGGCTGCTGTTACGGATAGAATAACTTTGTTGCCTCGCTGAACCGAAATGGACCGACCCCAGCCCGCTCGGTCCGTGCTCGGAACGATTCCCTCCTGGGTAGGTGTAAGATCATGGCGACTGCCACCAAGAAGGCTCCCGCTCCCGTTCCCGGGAGATCTCCCAAGGCCGCGGCACCGCCCACCTCGTTCCTGGATCGGCCCTTGCGTGGCATCGACGCTGTGTATC
>JBAUOX010000834.1:0-6271 GCA_049579985.1 Isosphaeraceae bacterium
GATCCGGACCTGTGGGGGACCTGGGTGGGCAACCACCCAGGTCTACCCGGCCCATCGGCTGCGTCAAGAGCGCGATAATTTGAGACTGTAGCATCGCTACCGGGGCCGATTCGAAGATCGCTCGGCAGGAACAGGGAGAATCGACTTGGGACCCGCTCAATGCCTCCGAGCTGGCCCCCAACTCGGCGAACGGCTTGATCCCAAGCCTAATTGCGTGGGCCAAGTCCCAACCGCCCGGTAACGTTGCTATAGTCTCGATAATTTCGTCACTTCACGAACCGCTTCGATAACAGCGGTTGGCCCAGATTGGTTACCTTGTGTAAATTACACCCGCTGATGACCAACACCTCTCATGACATACACCGACGACAATCCTTCCCAATTCCCGTTTCCGTTTGTACGTTCTCTGCCCAGCCAATTCCTTCAAGTTTAAGCAGATGAATTTCCCCTTCCTGTTTTCTGTAACTCTAAGAGGTCTGGAAAAGATGGGCAGGCGATCAGAGGCTCCCATCTCGCTGCCAAACCACCCGGTTTTCCAGGTTCCTCGAGATTCAATCCCTCAACTGTGTAACCCCATTTCTTATTGATTTTCACATGCCGTTCATATCACTAAATTCTTTGTATGAATTTTACATCTTCTTGCCCTTGATTCTGACGATGAGCGTTAATACCATTCCTGTCGGTTCGAGTGATCGGACCCTTCGTCAATCTAGCCCGGTCGCGAAAGAAGAAAGGAGTTTCACTAATCATGTTTCCCCTCATGGATATTTTTCAGCATTTAACCCAGGATTCTCCCAGTGGGGAGGGTCACTTGTTGGTGTCGCTTACCGAACAACCTCTGAGCCGTTTCGAGGTGACCCAGATGACTCGACAGGGGACTTCCTTGGTCCTGCAATGTCAACCCGCGGAAAACCAGAACGATTCCGAGACTCCTTCCCCCCGGGATGAGTCCGACCATGTGTTCTACACGGACGATGGTGCTGAGCCTATGTCTCGTCATGATCCTCAACGGTTCTACGAGGATCTGCGTTAACGTCCACGACCCTGTTATGGCCGCCTCCTTCAGGGATATGCCATGGTCGAACCGCACATCATAGGGCCAGATCACTTCTGGGGGGAGCAATCCCCCCAGAGCTGTCCCAAGGTTTGATGAGCGAACTCACCGCATCTTGCTCGTCGTCTTACGATTTCACTCGCCGCGTTGGCGTCGATACAGGTCTTAGGGAGTTAGGGAGCTAAGGAGAGGGAGTTCCGGGGACACCATACCCAACTCTTGACGCGGGGTTGTGGCCGGGTTAGTTTCCCACCATGGCTCGATTGGCACGTGTGATAGCTCCTGGCATGCCCCACCATGTCACCCAGCGGGGAAACCGCAGACAGAAGACGTTCTTCGGTGAGCAAGATTACCAGCACTACCTCGGGCTCATGGCGCGATTCTGCCGCGCAGAGCAGGTCGCGATCTGGGCATATAGCTTGATGCCCAATCATGTTCACCTGATCGTTGTCCCGCAGTCCGCCGAGAGCCTGCGTCGCGCCATCGGCGAGGCACATCGGCGGTACACGCGGCGGATCAACTTCCGGGAGGGCTGGCGAGGGGCACCTGTGGCAAGCCCGCTTCGCCTCGTTCGTCGATGAAGACCACCTCCTGACCGCGGCGCGGTACGTGGAGCTCAACCCCGTGCGCGCCGGATCGGTCCAGGCACCAAGCCGTTATCGCTGGAGCAGCGCGGCGGCTCACCTGAGAGGGCGTGATGTTTGGCCATCTCAAGGCCAACCTTGCAGCGTGCCAGCACCGC
The DNA here is from genome assembly GCA_049579985.1 of Isosphaeraceae bacterium. Taxonomy (GTDB): domain Bacteria; phylum Planctomycetota; class Planctomycetia; order Isosphaerales; family Isosphaeraceae; genus Aquisphaera. Next base: position 1,797 of record JBAUOX010000834.1, read on the forward strand.
CCTCCATCTCATCTATTCTTCCCGTCGCGAGAGCACGTCGAGCACGGTCGGTCCCTTCCGTCCGAGCCTGGGGAAAAAGTAACCGTAGCACGCGACCGCTTGCTCACGATACGGGGGGTAACGCATCAGGATCTCGTGCGCCTTTGCCAGGTTGTAGTGCGGCATCAGGCCAAAGACGTGGTGAGTGAGGTGATAGTCCTGGCCGTAGGGGAATACCGCCCAGTTGAAGATGGGGTTGCAGTGGAAGTTCCTCGAGTGGCTGAATTCACCGTCGGCCGGGGCATTACTGTGGTGGGCGATCTCGCGAAGCTGCATGAAGAAGGCGTAGAAAGTCAGTAGCGGGATGACCCAGAAGAGGAAGAAGATCGGCCACGACCCGGTCAGATGGACGAACGTCAGCATCGGCAGCCAGTACGCGCCCCGCAAGCAGCGGCCGACCCGAAATCGGTACACGCAGCGCGGCTCGCGGAACCCGGCGGTCGCGTTGGCATTCTTGGCCTGTCCAAACAGGTACTTCAGAAGTGAGGGCGGCCAGATCGAGAGCACGACGTAACGGTACCAGAACGTCGCCTTGCTCATCGGGAACGGATACCGGTCCTCGTCGAAATGAAGGCGGGGGACGTCCGGGTCGCGCTTGGCGTCGTTGAGGAACTGATGATGCCCCAGGTGAGTGACCCGGAACCGCTGGGTCATGGCCATGAGCGGGAACATGCAGAGCAGGTCCGAGACCAGCTCGTTGGCCAGCCGGTTCTTGAACAGGGCATAGTGGGAAGCCTCGTGGCCCAGTCCGGAGAGCCGATGCTGAAAGGCCGCGATCACCGCTATCCCGAACACACTCGAGGGCAGGAATCCGACTGTCGGCAGACGACCTGAGGACCAGGCGCTGTACAGCCAGGCACACGCGGCCAGCGAGCCGATCAATCCGACGTATTCGCCCAGGATGTAGAAAGCGTTCGTGAAATCATTGGCACGCAGCAGCGGAATCAGCCGATGATGCGCCTCGTCCCAGGTCAGGTCCGTCAAGCACGGCTCGGTCAATGTGTCCGCCATGGGTTAGGGCTCCGGCCTCCTGGATTTGCGGAATGATCCCAATCCGATTGTAACGCGAATCCGACCCAGAATTTCTTTGGTGCTCCCCCATTCTATCACACGATGATGTAGAGTTTAGGTTGTTTGCCGGGGTCGGGGAAGATTTGTCGGCTCCATGTCGAGCGGACGGTGGTGGAGAAGGGTCAGCGATGAGTGTCGGCGAGAAGAATGGCAGGCAGGTCACCCGCTCGGCGGTGCTCAGCTCGAGCGAGGACCAAGGGAGCACTCTCACGCTCGAAACGCTCAGCCTTCGCGGCTGGAAATCCGACCTGATCGCGGAGTTGAATCGATCGGCAGTGAGGGAGCGACTTTCCATCGCAATGGCGGGCGTGGCGTGCATCAATCTCGTCACCTTCATTATCTGCCAGGTCATTTATGTTCCCGATGGCCGCGCAGACTTTCGGCATCCACTCTTGTGGCTTCTGGATCTGGTAGCCATCCTTGCATTCTTGAGAAAATCGCTGGGACGCGGCTGGATTCGAACATCGACTGCCATCAACCTGGTGGCCAAGCTCTGGACAACGTTTCTCATCCTGTCGTTCAACCTGGTGACGCTCAACTCGCTCACGGGCTTCGGGCTGGCATGGTACAAGCCGGTCTGGGCGACCCTGAGCACGTTTCTGTTCGCGTCCCTGGCCTGGGTCTTCTCACCTTGGTTTTTTGTCCCGGCAGTGCAGATGTGGGCGACCGGGCTTTTGATGGTCAACTTCCCGGACTGGGCTTTCCTGATCTATGGCGTTTCCTGGTGGCTGGCGCTCATGGGCATAGCCATTGACTTGCTGCGGAAAAAACCGGTCGGGCGTTGAGCGGTCGCGATTGAACTCAAGCCGGGGCGGCGGCAGGCACAGGGCCGGAAGCTTCCTGGATGTGCGACGTGGCCCGATCAATCCACCACTGGTCCGCCCTTTCATCGTTCCAATCGCCGGCACAGGCACAAGCGGCCAACGCGGCGGCCAGGGCCCGGGCGTCAAGATAGCGATCGTCGGGCTTCTTGGCCAGGCAGCGTAGTACCACAGCCTCGAGGTCGGCCGGAATCTCCGGTCGATGGCGCGAGGGCGGCACTACCGGGTCGCGAGCGTGGGCAATCATCAGCTCGGCCGGGTTGGTTCCCTCGAAAGGCGGCCGCCCGGTCAGCATGAAGTAGAGGACGGCCCCAAGGGAGTAGATGTCGGCCCGGCCGTCAACGCCGGCGGTCGCGGTTGCCTGTTCGGGCGACATGTACTGCGGCGTACCACTGACCGTGTAATCGGCGGTCAACTGGGGGGCACCGGGTGTGGCCGTCAGCTTGACGAGCCCGAAGTCGAGCACCTTGGCGAAGTCGCACTTCCCTCCCAGGATCGCCACCAGGATGTTCGCCGGCTTCAGGTCCCTGTGAACCAGCCCATAGCGATGGGCCTCCGCAAGGGCCCCGCAGACCTGTCGCATCACGTAGATAACGCGGCCAGGAGGCATGGGGCCGGACTGGCGGACCAGGTCCGAGACGGTCATGCCGGGCAAGTATTGCATCACGTAGTAAAAGGTGCCGTCATCAGTGTGCCCATAGTCGAAGATCTCGATCGTGTTGGGATGCGAAAGCATGGCCGCCGCCTGCACCTCCCGCTCGAACCGCGCCAGGGCGATAGGGTCGGTGTTGACGCCGGGCTTGATCAGCTTCAGGGCGCAGGGCCGCTTCAAGAGCTGGTGCTCGGCCAGATAGACCTCACCCATGCCCCCTTCTCCGAGCTTTTCTCCGAGCTGATACTGGCCCAGCTTCCGCGCCTGGTGCAGCTCGGTGCGCAGTCCGTTCACGAGGAACGCCCCGTAGATCGCCAGCGCCGCACCGATCCCCAGGAACAGGATGTTCGAGCCGGCCTCCTCGGCCGCGCCGAGCTGCGCAACGACCGGGGCCACGTCGGGATGAAACCTGAGCAGAAACGCCGAGACGACCGGGATGACGAACATCGCCACCAGCGTCCGCGCGGCGACTGCCGGCGTGTTTGGGATGAGCGTCCCATAGATCATCATCAGCGCCATCATCTGAATCACCGCGTCCTTGATGAAGGCCAGAATCATCGGCACATACTCGGAGCCGCGGTGCATCAGGTCGAGGCCGACGAAGTACTGGGAGGCCGCCAACAACAGTGTCAGACCCAGGAACAGAACGTACTCGACCACGCGTAGCTGCTTGCGCGTCAGCGACACCTCGCTCGCCAGCAGACCGGCGACAACCGTCGCGAGAACGCAACGCAGTGCGACGAACCCCACTCGGAGCGAATAGCTGCTGCCTTCCACGGTCAGGGTACCGGGGTTGTCGCTTACGAAGACCCAACTGCACAGCAAGCCGAGGGTCGCGGCCAGGAACACCGCGGCCGCGAGCAGGCGTTTCCTCCGCAACGTGTCCGTCTCGCCGGCGAAACTGGCGAGGCTCCCCTCCCGCAACGCGATGGCCTCGCCTGCTCGGTGGATTGTCGGCTCGAGCTCGATCTCCTCGTCGCCAAGGGCGGGATCGTCGGCGGGCCTGGACGTGATCAGATCATCAGCGTGGGACATCATCGGCCTCTCGTGCGGCGACTGGGTTTGTGAGATCAACGCGGCTTTGTGGGGGCACCCTGGTTCTCGATCGATTTTCCGGCATCTTGCAGACGCCCCTCGATCGCCTTGAGTGCATCTCCTGCAGTCAACGGCTTGAGGGCACCCTCGGCCTTGTTCTGGATTGCCCTCAGATGATCCACGTTGAGGTTCGGGACCTTGCCAATCTGCTCCTGCATCTCCTTTTTCAAGGAGCCGACGCCGGACTTGACCTGCTCCTTGAGCGAGCCCTTTGACTTGCCCCCGCCCCGTAGCAAGGGCTCGGCGACGAACGCCGCCGCGACGAGGGCTATGGTCAGGATCGGACCGACGATCCGCTTGACCGGTTTGTGCACCTTGTGCCAGTTCTGATACATGTAAAAGAACGTGATTGGCGGGATGAGGAAGAAGACGCCCTGGATCGGGCTTTCCCGGAACGGGATCACCACCAGGTTCGCCACCCCCGCCACGATCCGCCCGATGTTGAGCACGACCACGGCCGTCGCCCCCAGGACCATGAGCGAATGGTTCCCGACCGCCAACCCCAGCAGCAAGCACATCAGAAAGGGGACGGACACGAGGTACGCGCTCTCGTTGAGCCAGCGAAACAGCTTCTGGACCTCGCCCATCCCATGGCGATAGCCGCGTGTGACGGCTCCCGCGGGCTTGCCTCCGATTGCCTCCAGAGCGGGAAGCGACGGCGCTGTGGCAAGCTTGTAAGGCCCTGGAATGGACGGCTCGTCCATTGGTGAGGGCCTGTTCCCGAGCCCCCGCAAGTTGTCCATGCTGATGGGCGCCAGGGCCACCTGGCTGTTCACCGCCTCGAGCCAGTTGATCGG